>DATEDU010000273.1:0-4372 GCA_035281525.1 Pyrinomonadaceae bacterium
TGCTCGACTGGTGATGGCCAAGCCTGGCAGTCACGGCGACAGCCGGTACTTGGTGAACATCATCAAGCAACAGGAAATCACGACGATGCACTTTGTGCCGTCGATGTTAGCGGCGTTTCTGGAAGATGGTGGAGTCAGCGAGTGCCGGAGTTTGAGGCGAGTGATCTGCAGCGGTGAAGCTTTGACATACGAGTTGAAGGAAAGATTCAGGAAGCGGCTGGCGACGGAGTTGCATAACTTGTATGGGCCGACTGAAGCCTCGGTAGACGTAACGTATTGGGACTGCGGGAGCGAGATGGATCGGCCGGTGGTGCCTATCGGACGGCCCATCGCGAACACGCAAATCTATGTACTGGACAAAGAGTTGCAGCCGGTGCCGGTGGGAGTGGCAGGGGAGTTGTACATCGGTGGAGTTGGGTTGGCGCGGGGTTATCTGCAGCGAGCAGATCTGACGGCGGAGCGATTTCTACCGGATCCATTTGGTGAAAAGGGAGCGCGAATTTATCGGACGGGAGATTTGGCTCGGTACCTGGCGGATGGAAATGTTGAATACCTTGGTCGCACGGATCATCAGGTGAAGCTGCGAGGTTTCCGGATCGAGTTGGGAGAAATCGAGTCGGCGTTGAATGAGCATCCGGCAGTGCAGCAGGCAGTGGTCGCTGCTCGTGAAGAGAGCACTGGTAGCAAACGGTTGGTGGCCTATGTGGTTCCGGATCAACGAGGCGCAGGTCCGATCAGCCGGCTTCTTAATTTCGAAGCAGCAGGACAACTCGACGGTCTCGTGCAATTTGAATTGCCAAACGAAATGACCGTAGTCTGCCGCAACCGCAACGAGACGGAGTTCATGTATGAAGAGATCTTCGGAAACAACACCTACTTAAACTTTGGCATTAATCTCCCGGACGATGCGTGCGTCTTTGATGTTGGAGCAAACATTGGTCTCTTCACACTCTTTGCGAGCCAGTTATCTCAACGGTCAGTGGTCTACTCGTTTGAGCCGATTCCGCCCGTTTTTGAGATTTTGCGCCTCAATAGCGAGATTTATGGCCTGAACACAAAGCTCTTTGATTGTGGTTTGTCGAACGTCTCCGAACAAAGCACATTTACTTACTACCCGAATGTATCGCTGATGTCCGGACGCTTTGCTGACGTGGTTCAAGACAGGGAGACGGTGAAATCGTTTGTGATGGGCCAGCAGGATGGTACTGACTTGCCGGCCTCTCAGCTTGACGAACTTATTGCCGAGCGCTTAACCAGCGAAAGCTTTACGTGTCAATTGAAGACTCTGTCGGAAGTCATTCGTGAAGAAGCAGTGACCAGAATCGATCTGCTGAAGATTGACGTTGAGAAAGGTGAGCTCGAGGTGCTGGCGGGCATTGACGATTCTGATTGGCCCAAGATCAGGCAAATAGTTATGGAGGTCCACGACCTCAATGGTCGCATCAGGCAAGTGACTGACCTACTCAGCCGACATGGCTTTAAGGTCAATGTTCAGCAGGATGCGATGCTCAAGCAAACGAATCTGTACAACCTGTACGCTAGCCGGAACACTGAGTCACCTTCCGAGAACGTATCGAAGCCGCGAAACGAACCCGTTTGGAACAGCCGTGAGCTTCTCGTGAACGATCTGCGGGAACGACTCAAGAAGAGCTTACCTGAGTACATGGTGCCGGCTGCATTTGTTTTGTTGCCTAAGTTTCCGCTGACATCAAGTGGAAAGGTTGATCGCAACGCTCTCCCTGATCCTAAACGGAGTGGAGACAAGACCGAGTTCGTGGCGCCGCGAGAGGAGGTTGAGAGGACCCTCGCGGATGTGTGGTGTCAGGTGTTGAGACTCGAACGGGTCAGTATCCATGACAATTTTTTTGAGTTGGGTGGCGACTCGATTCTGAGTATTCAGATTGTGACGCGCGCAGCCAAAGCCGGCCTTCAATTGACGCCCAGGCACCTCTTTAAATACCAGACCATCGCAGAACTGGCATCAGCAGCTGGTTCCATTGACGCCGTCGCGGCGGAACAAGGACCGGTTACCGGAGAGGTTCCGCTGACGCCGGTTGAGAGTTGGTTTTTTGAGCAGAATCCGCCTGATCCACATCACTTCAACCAGGCAATCTTGTTGGAGCTGCAGCAGCCAGTTGAGCACGTGGTACTCGAGTGGGCGGTAAGCGAATTGATCAGACACCACGACGCACTGCGGTTGCGATTTCGCCAAAACGGCGATACCTGGTTGCAGTGGATTGTCTCGCCAGATCAGCCCGCATCTTTTGAACGCTTTGACCTGGCCCAAACGGATGAGGCTCAACGGGCAGCAGCGATTCAGGAACAAGCTGCGAAACTGCACGCTAGCCTAAACCTCGAGCATGGACCACTTGTCCGTTTCGCGCTCTTTGAGAGTCCGTCTCAACCTGCTCAACTTTTGATTGTGATTCACCATCTTCTCGTTGATGGTGTTTCGTGGGGAATACTGTTGGAGGACTTGCAAACACTCTGCGAGCAATTCGCTCGTAACGAGCCGGCCCGGCTGCCACCAAAGACCACCTCATTCAAGACTTGGGCAAACTTGCTGGTGAAGCATGCTCAGTCGGATGAGACAACGGGTGAGCTCGAACATTGGACGAAACTTAGCGAAACATCGTCTGACTTTCTCAGTGATCTCCGTGCCTCCGTGGTAAAACCAAAAAATCACCACGGAGACACGGAGAACACTGAGAAACCGGATCGAATCCCGACCGATTACGACGGTGCGAACACCGAGGCGTCTGCAGAAACGGTGACAGTCTCGCTCAGCGTCGAAGACACGCGAGCGTTATTACACGACGTACCGGCAATCTACCGAACGCGGATAAACGACGCGCTGCTCACCGGGCTCGCCGAGGCCTTTTATTCATGGACGGGAGAAGCCACCCTATTGATTGATCTTGAAGGCCACGGTCGCGAAGAGCTTGACGAAAATATCAACGTCACGCGCACTGTGGGATGGTTTACCACAATCTTTCCTGTTGCCCTCTTTGCCACGGCAGATGATCCCGGCGCGAACTTGAAGAGAACGAAAGAGCAGTTGCGGAGCATACCCCGACAAGGGATTGGTTATGGTTTGCTCCGGTACCTAAATCGCGACCACAGTGTTGCAGAGCGCATCCGCAGCATCCCACGCGCTGAGGTTTGTTTTAATTATTGGGGCCAGTTGGACCAGATGTTTTCCTCCACACTCTTTCGAGCCAGCGTCTCCACAGGCTTCAATCATAGCCCACGACAAACTCGTAGATATCTGTTGGAGATCAATAGTCAAATTTTTGATGGTCAACTAAAGACTACCTGGATCTACAGCGCGAACGTTCACCAGCGCCGCACGGTCGAAAACCTCGCGCATGGATTCATCGATGCAATGCATTCGCTGATCGCGCATTGCCAGGGACGCGATGCGTTAGTCTACTCACCTGATGACTTTCCCGATGTTGAGTTGAGCGAGCAGCAACTGGAGAATGTGCTGGCTGAACTAGATCTGACTTCCTGATCAAAAGATGACTGCCAAGAATGTTGCCGCCATCTACACGCTTTCGCCGCAACAGCAGGGAATGCTGTTCGACACGCTGCAGTTGTCTGATTCCGGTGTTCATATTGAACAGAAAGTCTATGTGTTACGCGGAGAGTTGGACGTGCCCGCATTCGAGAAGGCGTGGCAATGTCTGACGGAAAGGCATTCAATTCTAAGAACGGGGTTTGTCTGGAAGAGTCAGGACGAGCCTCTGCAGTGCGTCTTACACCAGGTCGATCTTCGTTTAATGAAGCACGATTGGAGGACGCTTTCGGAAGAGCAACAACGCGAGCATCTCCAGGAATATCTCGAAGAAGATCGAAAACAGGGCTTCGAGCTCGCCAAGCCTCCGTTGATGCGCCTCGCGCTCTTTCAAATGCGTAACCAGGAACATCACCTGGTTTTGACTCATCATCACATTGTGCTGGATGGCTGGTGCCGTCCGATCATGGATGAAGAAGTACGCAACTTGTACGACGGCTTTTGCAAAGGTGAGGTAACTCATCTTCCACCAACCCGGCCTTATCGCGATTACATTGTTTGGCTGAAGCGACAAAACCTGTCTAAAGCTGAAGAGTTTTGGCGTGGAGTCCTCAATGGGATTTCAGAGCCGACGCCGCTGGGAACAGAGACGGCGACAATTGACGACGCTCACGGAGCCGGCTTTGGTGAGCTGCGGATTCAACTCCCTGAAAGTACGGCCGCGGCATTGAAGCAGCTTGCTCGCCAGCATCACGTAACTCTGAACACTCTGGTGCAAGGTCTCTGGGCGATCATGCTCAGTCGTTACAGCGGATCAAAGGACGTGATCTTTGGGACGACTGTCTCCGGCCGTCC
>DATEDU010000274.1:0-6381 GCA_035281525.1 Pyrinomonadaceae bacterium
GAATCAGGCTGTGCGTGCGGCCAGTCAGGCCGACGCGGTGATTTATGTGGGTGGTCTAAACCATCGCGCTAATTTCGATGCTGAGAGTTTTGATCGAAAGGACATGAAGTTGCCCTACCGGCAAGACGAGTTGCTCGATCGTCTGGTTAGCGCCAATCCTCGCACTATCGTGGTCCTGTTCGGTGGCGCGCCGGTGGAAATGGGTTCATGGCTCGGCAAAGTTCCCGCGGTACTATACGTTTGGTATCCGGGCATGGAAGGTGGCAACGCGTTGGCGAATGTTTTGTTCGGCGACGTGAACCCGTCAGGCAAGTTACCGTGTACATTCCCAAAACGACTCGAGGATTCACCCGCGCATGCGATGGGAAACTATCCCGGCAAGGACGGCAATGTTCGTTACGACGAAGGATTGCTGGTGGGTTATCGCTGGTTTGACACGAAGAACGTCGACCCGCTTTTTTCATTCGGCCACGGTCTTTCTTACACGAAATTCGAATACTCCAATCTGCGTCTGACGCAAGCACGTGATGGCATGGTGACGGCGGAGTTTGAAGTAAAGAATGTTGGCGTACGTGGCGGGAACGAAGTGGCGCAACTCTACGTCCAGCACTTGAAACCGCGCTTGCCTCGTCCAATGAAAGAGCTCAAAGGTTTTCGCAAGATCTTTTTGAACGTTGGCGAGAGTCAAAAACTTTCGATTGCGTTGGGGCGCATCGCTTTTGCTTTTTACGACCCGGAACGTCGCGCCTGGGCTGCTGAAAAGGGCGACTACAACATCATGATCGGCGCCTCGTCGCGCGACATTCGCCTGCAGGAAAATCTTCGTCTAAATGAGACCACTTACGCGAAATGATTAGTCCCGCTCCAAGAAAATCTCAGGATGAACTCACGGCCACCACTCGGTTATTCGATAATAGCTACTTTATCAACCGCAAGTATCCGACTACGATCTTTGTTGTCTCTGCCTCGTAGGTTGGAAAACAGCGAGTTAAGACTTAGATCTGGCTATCGAGCTTCGAGTCCCTCGCTCCCAACAAATAGATTCGACGGGCGGCTCGCTCAAGAAGATTACGAGTCGTCTATTCAATTTTCAGTAGCCACACGACGATCGCCCCAACGAGAGCTGACACGATCGCAACTATTACTATTAACCAGTAAAACCGGGGAGCAGATGAAGATACCTCGACAGGTAGAGGGGGAATCCAACGATTCGGTAGCGATCGCACGATGGCTTGCTCCACAACACTTAAGTCTTCGTTAGACTCTACCTTTATGGCTTGCCACTTCGATACAAGCGGCCAGATCCAGTTTTCTGTGGCCCCTTCATCAAGAAGAACTGGGACAACGACACGGTCGCGCTGTTCAAGAGCATCCCTGAGCCCTTCCTCAACAAACTTGTCTCGCTTTGAATTGCGCGAAAGAAGAACTACCACGGCCCGCGCGTTCTGAAGTTCTCGTTGGATTTGGTTTGAAAAACTCTCTCCGGCAACAAGCGCTTCCCGATCATAAAAAACTTCCAAACCATCCCTCTCTAACATCCTCGTCAGGCGCTGGGCGACCTCGTTGTCCGGAGAGGAGTAGGATATGAAAACGTCAGCCATGATTATGTGCCTCCACCCTGCCCGTTAACTGCTCTATGTAGTCGTCGAAGTCTTCCAGCTTCAGTAAGCTACTATTGCCGATGAGAGACAGAATGCCGAGTTGTTGAAGTTCGGTCTCGGTCGGGCCGTATGTGATGGCAACGATCCGCCGACCTCTAATTAGCGCAGCACCTACCTCTGCTAAGACCCAAGGCCGTCGAAGAGAAGACTGCGTAAGCAACACGAGCAGCTCATCAAATTGCGCCAGTTCATCTAAGATTAGCTCTCGAAAGTCGTCTCCATATTCGATTCTTCCAGCATCGAGAAACACTACCGCCCCGGAACCTTCGACCTTTGGTTTGAGGAATTGCTCGACGATGTAGGCATCGTCTCCGCCGTGGGAGAAGAAGAGGCGGTATGGTCGAGTGGGTACTGGTGAGTCACTCATCTTTCGTTAGCTGGACCTTATTCCTGTGCTTGGTGCTTGTCAAATAATACGAATTCATTGTGAGCGTAGGAATTATTGACCCATCGACGTATACCCGCCGCTTCGAAACTCTAAAGCACCACGGCGGTCGTGGCGAAGCCTCGCTCGTGCGCGGGTGATTAGCACGGAGTCATCTGCGTCTATCGATGCTGACTCTCGAATGCCAACAGGTTTTTCTCATGGTTCCATTGGAGCCATGCTTTCCTATTGTTATTCAGGAATTGTTGACACTGTTGCGAAAGCGTACCGCTCTCAGGTCGATCGCCGGCACACTGCGACGTTAACTCTAAACTCCGAAAACTCTGCCACAGACTCTGTCCTGAGATGAAAGCGTGTTCCAGGCTCGTTCGCGCCATATTCTTGAACTGCCCGTACGTCACGTTATGATCTTCAACTGCCTTTAGATACTCACGCGTGATATCGGATCGCGCGACTCCTTCGTCGTCAGTCGCAAGCGCAATCGGAACTCCCGCAGCCATGTACGCCCGCAGTGGATGCTTTTCACCACGAATACCCAATATCACGTCGTTGCTGGTCAAACAGATTTCCACCATCACGTTTCGCGACGCCATTTGCTGTAGTAGTTGGTCGGCGTCCCGCTCATACATCAGATCCACGCCGTGTCCGATTCGTTTGGCGTGTCCGATTTCGACAGAGTCGCGAATGTGCGATCGCATACCCTCCGGCGGCACCAATCCCGGCGCGAGCTCTCCGGCATGCAAGGTGACGTTTACGTGCGGATAGATTGAGTGAAAGTAATCGAGCATTCGCATGTGCAGCGAAAAATCGCGCATCGCGACGATGTTGTCTTCAGGTTGCACCAAATTTAATGCAACAACTCGCGGATCATTACTAGCGGTCTCGAACGCCCCCATCATCTGCGCAAACACCTGCCCCGGAGGATTCGTTCGTCCCACCTGAAAGATGTATCTGACTTCCACCTCGCACCCACGGTCAGGCTGACTCTGGCCGCAACGCAACTCGTCTCTGGCTGTTTGCTCGGCCTGGTCCAATAGCCGTTTTTCTGCAGCACCTACTTTTTCAAGTAGACCAGCACGCATTAGCTGGTCGCGCATGTCGTTAAAGTTCTCCTGCCAGTTCAGGTTTTTACTTAATGTCAACGATTCACCACCATCGGGCGTCAGCATGATTTCGAGATAACTTACATTTCCTGCCGCCGCTCGCGATCGAACTTCGGCCAGCATCTGACCTAATTGCTTCGTGAGTGGGCCCCATAGACCAAAGGTTCCAAAGAATTGGTCGTGTCCGTTTTTACCGGAATACTGCCAATTCCGCATGGACCAGGCATCTATCACTTTCCCGTAAGGAATCGCATCGTTCTTGAAGAGATCCTTGTTCAACTTCACTTGGCTTTTGCCGCATTCCGCAACTACCTTGAAAGTTGCCGGATCGATGCATAACTCCTTTTCAATGGCCCACTTCATGAACGTCTCCGCATAAACTGCGCCTGAAAGATGCGTGTGCAGATCGGCGCCTTTCGGCATGTTCCTCAGGAAGGCCTGCAGCTTTACGGGTTGATTACGGATCGAATCGAAGTATTGCGCGGTTCTCTGTTCGGAAGTGTTGGCGGTGACGGCGAGAGATGGTTCCGTCGGGCGAGCCAACCAAATCCAGGCGATGCCGCTTGCGACAATCAAAAGCCAGAGGCCAATGAGAAGTGCTTTCATGATTTCTTCGGAGAATCGTAGTAACGAAGCTCACCGGGCTCGCCATATCCGAGGACGCTGTTCAAACCTCCCCAGATTGTACGTTCGTGTTCGTTTCCGCGCGGTCGCTCGACGCGAAGCAGGGCGAGCAGATCAAACCGGTAAAGGTCGATCGAGGTTTTCAGAACATCCGCGAAGGCGCGATAGTTCTGCAGTGCGATTTGATACCACAAGATCGAAAGTACTGGTCCACCGACGGCGACAAGAACGAATGCAAGTATCGACTTCCGCAAGATCAAAAGTTCTACGGTCCAAATAACTGTGAAGCAGACCGTCAACCAAAAGAGCGAAATCGTAAAATCGAGTTGCGTCTTGGTGTCGACGAGCGAGGAGTAAAACTTGTCGTCGCCGACAACGACCTTTTGTAGCCGTGACCAAAAGGCGTCGAGGTCCATCGCGTACCGCGATCTCGCGTAACTCCGCACCGATTCGGCAATATTGCCCATCGCGGTCGGCGCAACGCGGTACCTGGAATAGTTGAACTCTCGTTTGTTGTATAAGGCGACATACGCGGCTTCTGCTTCTTTGAGCGCAAAGTCTACACGTGCTAAGAGGATCGTCTGCTGCCGATCCAGTAACACCATCGCCTGCATCTCGCTGTCATTGGCATCTTCCTTATCAACCTTACACTTCCTAAACTCACCTTCGAGCAACCGAATCTCCGTTTCCAGGTCCGCGGCACTAATGGCTTCGTATCCGAGTGTTTTCTCGTGCAGCGCTTTGATTGCCCTTGCTGCCTCGCTGGAAGCTGAATACTGACATCCGGTCTCCAACTTATTACCTTCGTCACGAGCATCGAGAAGCCTCTGGTCTGCGTTTAGCGCGTGAAGTGCAAAACGGTTCTTGATGGTCGCATCAATGTCTTCGTGCAAGGCTTCTATCCTTTTTTGTTGTGCGGCAGTCAGCTTCCGTCTTGCTGGGTCCCACAAGTATTTGCCCTCGAGGAGCTCTCTTTGCAGCAGGTTCAACGTAGAAAGAATGTAGGCGGCGAGAGCGATGACGATGAGTATCGGAAAGCCGATCAGCGCTTGTTTCCCGGCACTCTGCGACAGATAGTTATGGACCACCTCACGAAACCAGTCGCTCATCCAATAGATCATCAGACCGTTCACCGCGGCAAACATGAGCATCGGAAACAGATTGGAAATCGTGAAGCTTTTAGGGAGAAGTGCTCCAACCCTTTCGAGCAGCGTTCCAAGCACCTGGCTGAACTCCTTTTCAGAAACAATGGACTGTCTTCCGGCATCTTGGGCACGGTTGACCGGAAGCGACGTGAGGAAGCGGGAACGGATGCCGAAGCGGACCGCTGCATTGGCATTGCCTCGGAACCGCTTGAAGCGGATCGCCTAAGGGTTCGTGTCGAGTCACTATCGTCGCTGTTCCAAGGGATGGTTTGATCAACGCAAATAAGTAACCCATTGCATCCAGGAGTGCCTCGTAACTTGTCTCCGTGAGGGAAGGGTCGTTCAAGTCCAAGCTCCAATTTGATATGTCTGCCGCCGAAACGCGGTAAACCGCAGCGGTGGCAGTGATATTCGACAATTGTGATAGTTGGTGGATCAACCCGTCGAAAAGATTCGGGATCATAATCAAATCCAGGCTCACTGGTGATTCCCTACACACTGCGGACCTCTGATGGGTTCTCATGGCGCCTAAGGCGTCAAAGAGCGATGTCGATGCCGACAACAGCGGTACATCATCAACGACGTGCATAGCTCTCCTTTCAAGGTTAGATCGTCACAAGACAGAGAGGTTGTGAGACGACGCGGGTAACGAAAAAGCGCGGCAAACCTAATACGATCGATAACCATTGTCAAGGTTCGTTTTCACCAGAAAAGACTTTGATCATTCTCCCCATTTGACCTAAGATTCCGCGGTCCACCCCTTCAAGATCTTCGGCTCAAAATTCGACGGAGGAACTGAAATGCCAAGACGAATGGTTTTGCTGAGTTTTCTTCTTCTCCTTGCCGCAATCTTCGGTGGGCTCTCTCCCAAGCCTGTGACGTCATCACCCAAGCCCGCAGCTTTGTTCACTAACATTTCCGTTTACGGAGCCTGGCACTGCGGTAACGACTTCTGTACCTGGGCCAGCGTTCGTAACATGACGGACTTCGACACCAAGAACCGCTGGATCATCAATCGCGGTGACGGCACGCCGTCCGTCAACCTGATCGTCCTCAGTTTTGTTCATCCGCTCAGACTACTGAACAAGACAAACGATGCAGGAACTTCGCTAGGCATACCGATCGGCATGAACCAGGCCGTGGTCGACTACTTCAAGACACGCGGCGTCCGCGTGCAGTTGTCGATGGGCGGAATCACTTACGTCGACGCATGGAACCAGGCGCTCGCCACCAACCCGACTCAGCTCGGTCTGAACGCAGCCGAAGCCGCGCAACGCTTGGGTGTCGGGTTTGAAATCGACTACGAAGAAAACATGAACCCTAATCTCCCCGGCTTGCAGGCGTTCATCAATGCTTACCGTTCGGTGCATCCATACGATGCTTCTGGGAACAATCACGCAGCGCGATTGACGATCGACCTCGCCGCGGGCGATCGCTGGTTGATTCCATTGACGCGCAAAGCA
>DATEDU010000275.1:0-4448 GCA_035281525.1 Pyrinomonadaceae bacterium
GTGGATCGTCGATCGCAAGCAGACGACGAAATGTGGAACGAAACATTAAGACCGAGCGCCTTCTGGGAGTAGAACGAAATCATTGGTCATATATCATTTGACATTATCATTTATCATTTTTCCGGAAGCCGAAGGTCTTCAAAATGGCAAATGACAAATGTCAAATGATATATGACCAATGATTCGGTTTCTACTCGAAGCAGGCGACTAATCTACTGAAAACTCTTCAATGCTTCTGCTTCGTTATCGTAAGAATCGAAAACGGTAAGCAGTTTTGTAATCACCAGCAGGTTCTGAATTCGATCCGTCAGGTTCAGCAGTTTGAGCTGGCCACCTTGACGTTTGAGAGTCGTATAGTTAGCAATCAGCTCGCCGACCCCGCTCGAGTCCATGTATTTCACACCCGCGAGATTGAGCAAAACCTTATTCTTGCCGCCGTCAGCCAACTTCCGGATCGAATCGCGCAGGGAAATACTTCCTTCGCCGATCCGCACTTCACCACTCAGATCGAGAATGGTGACGTCTCCTGCTGGTCGTTCTTTCACATCAAGCTCAGCCATAGCTTTCTCCGTTCATTCGAACCGCTGTTACTTGAAGCTGTTGAGCGCGTCCGCTTCATTTTCATAAACGTCGAAGACAGTGAGAAGCTTCGTTATAGTCAAAAGATCCTGAAGTTTCTGTGTGAGATTGAGCAGTTTGAGCTGTCCCGCCTCTTTGCCAATCGCGGTGTAACTGGAGACAAGCTCACCGATGCCGCTCGAGTCGATGTAACCGACACCCGCAAGGTTCAAAAGAATGCGCTTCTTGCCCTCTTCGAGTAATCGCCGAATGGCAGTACGTAGTGCGACACTTCCTTCACCGATGGTTATCTTCCCGCTCATGTCAAGGACGGTGACATCTCCGGCTTGACGCTCGTTGATATTCAACTCAGCCATTTTAAGAAATCTCCTTTATGCAATTGCGATTAACGTCGCTTGAGCATGCGCACTGTTGTTCCACCGCCCGGTCTTATAGACCAATCAACTTCGTCCATAAAACTGCGCATGAAAAAGATGCCACGACCGGAGGCCTTTAAGAGGTTCTCTTGTGCTGTTGGATCTGGGACTTCCTCCGGGTTGAACCCGGGACCCTGGTCATGCACGCTGATTTCAACAGCGTCAGGCGAGCTCTTCAAAATGATTTCTACGACCTTGCCTTCATCCTGACGATTGCCATGCAGCACTGCGTTGGTCACGGCCTCGCGCACGGCCATATCGATTCCGAACGCAGCGTCATCACTGATGCCTGAACGGCCAACAAAATCGGCAACCGCGGCGGCCGCGGTAGCAACCGTGTCAATGCGGCTGGGCAAACTTAACTCGGTCGTCTCTACGGCCACTCTTGTGCATGACCTCTCGAAAGCCACTGCGCGAGGACTCTGGCTGCTTTCTAATACCTTCAGACACTAATCAGGAGTTCGAGGGTGTAACATGCTGGATGTCTGCGTGTCAAGAATGCCTTCCAAGGGCTTTGCCTCCAAAGTATGGAGGCCACAAAAAAGCACAAAAAGCCGCAAAAGCTCTCACGAACACATTTTATATCTTTTGTGCCTTTTCGTGGCTATCTCAAACAATAAACCCGAGGCTCTTCAAAGCTCGATCCAGCTCGGCTAAATCAAGCGGCTTGCTGAGGTATTTATTGCACCCGTTTTCAAAAGCCGCTTCTTCCATTCCATAGTAATCGTAAGCAGTAATGGCAACGATGGGAGTGTGCTCGCCATTGCTCTCGAGTTTCCGAACCTTCTTGATGGTCTCTAAACCATCCAAAACCGGCATGTTTAAATCGATCACCATCAGACTGGGGCGATGTCGCTTCGCGATTTCGAGCGCTTGCTTCCCGTCTTCGGCCTCAAAAACGCGGTACCCTTTCATTTCGAAGGCGCGCTTGAGCATAATGCGCGTGTCGAACGAATCTTCAGCTACCAGGACCGTCGGATAAAGTATTGCAGACACTGACTCCATCATCAGGCTTTACTTCCTGCCCGTTTACGAATTTTTTCGGGGGGAAATCCCACTTGAGGGAAAGTGCGTTCGCGGGATGGATTAGTTATAACACACAGGAGACTTATATGTCTCCCGGCGAACATAGGGAAATGATATGAGGCTGGCGCCAGCACATTCGATCAAAGGCAACCTGAGATTACCGGGCGACAAGTCAATCTCCCACCGGACCGCACTCATTGCGGCGCTCGCCTCCGGCCCGTCCGAGATCTCAAACTTTTCAACTGCACGCGACTGCGCGTCGACCATTTCCTGCCTTCAGGGGCTGGGAATCTCCATCGAACACCAGAGCGGCAAATTATTTTTCGCCGGTGGTCAAACATTGACTGCCCCTGATAAACCACTGGACTGCGGAAACAGTGGTTCGACCTTACGGATCCTTTCCGGCGTCCTGGCCGGACACGATCTCACCGCCAAACTCGTTGGAGACGAATCGTTGAGCTCGCGACCGATGCGACGAATTATCGAGCCTCTCGAATTGATGGGAGCGAAGATCGAATCCACTGACGGCAAGGCGCCGTTGAAGATCCGTGGCTCGAAGAAGCCGACTCCGATCACCTACAAACTCCCGATGGCGAGTGCGCAGGTAAAATCTGCAATTCTCTTCGCGGGGCTCAACGCGGACGGAAGAACGACGGTGATCGAGACTTCGCCATCGCGCGATCACACAGAGCGTCTCTTCAACGGTTTCGGCGTGCCGGTGACAACAAACGCCGACTTGTCCGTCACGCTCGATGGCCCGGCGCGTCTTACCGGCGGCTCGATGACGATTCCGGGCGACGTCTCTTCAGCAGCATATTTCGTCGCGGCTGCAATGCTTCTGCCCGAGTCGCATTTGATGATCGAGGGCGTGGGGCTGAATCCCACTCGAGCAGCGTTTCTTTCGGTGTTGAGCTCGTGGGGCGCTGATATTTCAACTTCCGATGTACAGATGGAACGCAATGAGCCTTGCGGCACAATCAATGTTCGTGGCGGCATCACGCAGGTCGCAAGCAAGGAGGAACGAACGTTGCGCCGTGCGATGATTCCCGCTTTGATCGATGAACTTCCGTTGCTCGCCGTCGTCGGTTCACAAATCTCCGGTGGTATTCGTATTCAAGATGCAGGCGAGTTGAGACTGAAAGAAAGCGATCGACTCGCTGCCACTGCGGCAAATCTGCGCGCGATGGGCGCGGAAGTCGAAGAGTTTGAAGACGGACTTTCTGTTTCCGGCCCAACACGACTGCGCGGAACCAGAATCGACTCTCGTGACGATCATCGCATCGCAATGGCGTTCTCCGTCGCAGCACTGATCGCCGACGGCGAAACCGAAATTGACGGTTCCGAATGCGTTGCAATCTCATTTCCTGAGTTCTTTCAACTGCTCCAGTCGCTTGCCGTTAGATAGATCGATGAAACCGATCGTAATTACAGGATTTATGGGTTGCGGCAAGTCCAAAGTCGCGCGCGAACTGGCTCGACGTCTCAACCTGCGGATGGTCGACCTCGATCAATCGATTACCGAACGTGAAGGAAGATCTCCGGCGGAAATAATCGTACAGGATGGGGAGCCTGCCTTTCGCACTATCGAATCGTATGTGCTGCGCAGCGTTTTGCAAACGAAAGCGGCAGGTGTGATTGCGCTCGGCGGCGGCGCGTGGATCGAAGAGACAAATCGCGCGCTCGTCGATGAGTACAATTGTCTAAGCGTATGGCTGGACGTTCCGTTTGAAGTCTGCTGGGCCAGAATTGCAGCTTCGGACGACGATCGTCCGCTCGGAAAATCGAGAGAACAGGCACAGGCGCTGTACGACCGTCGCAGGCCGATTTACCAACTTGCGAGTGTGCACGTCCCGCTTATAGCCCAGGAAAGTTTCGACGATCGCATCGCACGCATCATGGAGTACACAAAAGGCACATAAAATACAAAAATATTTTTGTGGCTAGAACTTGTACTTCAAAGCGAACTGCATCTGCCTTGACGATCCTGAATCCCCCGTTGGAAAACGCGTATTTATGATCTGCCCCAGCGTTTGTCCAACTACTCTTTGCGGCTGTCCGAAGTTTGCATGGTTGAAGAGATCAAAAACTTCCCAGCGAAATTCGATTAGCTGACTCTCAGTTAACCTCGTCCGCTTGATAAGCGACAAATCAGTGTTGTTGAAACGTGGTCCAATCACCACGTTGCGGCCAAGATTTCCAAAGCGTCCCACCGGCACGACAAACGGAGTCGGATCAAACCACCGCTCAGGTGTGCCGAGAATCTCAACCGGACCAGTTACATCTGGTCTAACCGTATTGTTTGTTCCGGTAAACTGCGCGTTGTTGACGACGATATTCACAGGATTCCCGCTCTGCGACTGAACTATCGACGACAATTGCCATCCTTCAACCAATCGGTTGCCGCGGAAAGGCAGTTCGTAAAGACCG
>DATEDU010000276.1:0-8075 GCA_035281525.1 Pyrinomonadaceae bacterium
CGTAATCACTGCGGGCCAGCTCCAAAAAAAGAGAGCTGCGACGGCAGCAAGATGCGCAATAATGAGAAAAATACCTGTACGCCAATTAACGGTACGTCTTCCAGGAACTGTGGGTCCAGTGTGGTTTTCAAGTATCATTCAACAAAACTTCCTTGAACAACCTATTCGCGTTATGTTTAGTCTGAACTTTCTGCGCGTCTATCTAAACCCAGAGGCAGAGAGAACAGAGCGGTTGCACAGAGAAAAATTACAAGACTGCGACACGGGCGAATTAGCGCCCACGCTGCGGTCTGAAAGAACGCACGGCGCCTTTGGAAGCGCGCCCGAATGGCTCGAACGGTTTGCGTGTGCTGGACACAGCTACCTGCAGACCACCAAAACCTTCCGGCACGACGCGCTTCACCGGTTGTCCAATCAATCGCTCGATTGCTTTCATCGACAACTCGTCGATAGGCGTTATGATCGTGATGGCCTTACCCTGCTTACCCGCTCTGCCCGTGCGACCCACTCTGTGTACGTAATCTTCAGGAACAGTAGGCACATCATAATTGATGACGTGTGAAACGGCATCAACATCTAACCCACGCGCCGCGATGTCTGTGGCTACCAGCACGCGTGTATGGCCCTCGCGAAACTGCCGCAAAGCGGCTTCGCGTTGTGGCTGACTTCGGTCGGCGTGAATGCGATTCACTTTGTGATTGCGGGCTTTGAGAATGTGTGACAGGCGTTCGGAGCCTCGTCGAGTGCGCGTAAACACCAAAACCTTTGACAGCGATTCTTTTTCGTTCTCTTGCTCAAGCAAATCAAGCAAGAGTGCGGTCTTGTTTTCCAGCGAAACTGAATAGGCAGTTTGCTCAACCATCTGCGCCGCACGGCCGCGTGGGTTTACTTCAACCAACTTCGGATGTCTCATTGTTGAGCGAGCTAAACTCTCAATGGTTGGAGACATCGTGGCTGAGAACAACAGCGTCTGCCGCTTTGCCGGCAACATTGCGAGGATTCTTTTGATTGCCGGTAGAAAACCCAGATCCAGCATGCGATCGGCCTCATCCAGGACAAGGACTTCGACACTGGAAAGATCGATTGCGCCACGTTCTGTAAGGTCCAGCAAGCGGCCGGGCGTTGCAATCACGATCGTTGCCTTGCGACGCAAATCGGCCATTTGCGTATTAATATTGGCGCCACCGATCACGAGAACGCTGCGATTAGCTTTCAGATGATTGAGTTCGCTGTAATTCTTTTGGATCTGGAGTGCTAGTTCGCGCGTAGGTGCCAGCACGAGGACACGAATTCCCGGGCGCGTTTTTGCGCTCAGGTTGTGAATGACCGGAAGGAGAAACGCGGCCGTCTTGCCTGTTCCGGTTTCGGCACAGCCAAGCACGTCCTCGGCGCTCAGAATAAGCGGGATGCATTTAATTTGGACTGGGGTGGGATTTAAGTATCCGAGGGATTCGCAAACGCGCAATTGTGCGTCTGACAATCCTAACTGAGAAAAATTCATAGGTTCCTTTGTTTATGCGACGGTTGCTTGAGCTCGGCGCCAAAATTAAAATGGCAGCGTCGATCTACGCTATCAACAATCATGCGGAGATCGAACACTGAGTAGAATGCGGATGGTTACCAGCGTGGCTCAGAGCGACGCCCCTGGTTGCTGCCACCACGGCCAAAGCCGCCGCCGCGATTGCCGCCGTAGCCCCCGCCGCGATTACCGCCAAAGCCCCGTCCACCACCGCCGCCGCGATTTTCGCGTGGCCGAGCTTCGTTGACTTTCAAGGCGCGACCAGCAACTTCTTTTCCGTTGAACTGTTCAATCGCTGCAGCCGCTTCTTCTTCCGTAGACATTTCGACGAAGGCGAAACCTTTCGATTGTCCAGTATCGCGATCCTCAATCACGTTTGCTGATTCAACCGTTCCGGCCTGAGCAAACAGTTGCTGAAGATCTTGACTGGTGGTTTGGAAAGCCAGGTTTCCAACATAAAGTTTTTTTGACATAGAGATATACCTTTCCTCTCGTTTAGGAATGAAAAAGAAGCTGCGAATCGGATTTGGCTTCGGCGAACGGTAGCGTTCGAAGGATCAGGTTCGGATGCTCTCAACTAGGAGCGGCTTCGATGTGTGTGAAATAAGCCTGCTCTCGAACCATCCAAACGTCCGGCGCTGATCGTTTTGTGCGCGGAGCGCATCACCGTCGATGCGCGAGAGAAGGGTTAACCGGGGTTTATGATGCCTTATGACAGCGCAAGTTGCAAGGGATCCAGCGCCGAGGGCGGGAGTCGAACCCGCCCGAACGGACAACAGATTAAGTCTAGTGAAGACATCTTACCTGCTCGCGGAGGTAGGTGAATCGACTGAATGGTGCCCAGTCCTGACCTACCGTCAACCTTCCCGTCAACGTTAAAACTCACCTTCGTAAGTAACTAAAAAGGCTCACGTTAGGGGGAGCGTAATCATCAAGCAGTTTGGTACAAGCTTGTCATTCAGCAAAAACCGCGACGAGTCACCGCCTATAGATCATTTCAGCTTCTCGTACTCTTTCTTCGCCTCACTCAGGATCGGGATGTCGCTGTCGGCCTCATTCCATAATGCGAGGAAATCTTGATAAGCCTTGCGAGCTTTTACAGTGTCGCCTGCGATCACGGCTGCTCGCGCGAGGCCAACGAATGCGAACGGATACAAGGGAGAGTTAGCAACTATGTATCGGTGGTCAATGATCTTTTGAAACTCAGCCATTGCCTGCGTGCCGGACTGTTGGCGCAAGTAGGCAAGACCGCGAATGTAAGCTGGTTCGAGCCCAGCAATAAATCCCAGCTCATATTGGCTTGCTGGCTGAAGAAGCTGGATAGCTTGCGATGGATTATTCCGATTGATTTCAATAAAAGCGCGAGCCATCGGCTGCGAGACTGCGTTTAACCGCGTATCCTTTGGAAATTGTTTGGTTAACTCCTCAATGAGCGATTGCGCTTGAACTGCTTCGCCACACTGAGCCAGCGTGATCGCCGCGACCGGCAACGTTGTCTTGACGCGCGCTATGGCCAGAGCGGCGGAAACTTTTTCTTTAACGTGCTGGCAGTTGCCAAAAATCGCTTCGGTTCTAAGCTTGCTCAGCATTGTCTGCGCTACGTTTTCCGTGCTGTCGCGACTCAATTCAGTTGCGCGGTCATAGAATTCACGAGCCTTTCGCAACTGGCCCAAGTAAGCGGCGGTCCCTGCTTGCTGGACGAGCATCCCAGCCTCAGAGGGTTTCCCACGAGCCCACTCCACTTGTTGTTGCATTGTCGCCTCGTCGCTTTCGATAAAGCCAACGATGTAAAGCGCATTGTGATAGCCTGCCGTGTCAAACTTCTGCGCCATTCCTTGTTGAATCGTGGCCTTGGCCTCTTCCAGACGGTTGCGGCCTCGGAAGGCGCGTGCGAGGTTCGAATAGGGGACTGCACTTCCGCTGGAACCGCGACGGAGAGCTTCCTGCGCTTCCTCAATCGCTTTTTCATATTGCCCAAGTTCACTGTAAAGAACAGACAGGCTGTTAGGCGGTTCATCGTCGCGGGGATAAGTACGCGCCCAAAGCTTGTACGTTTCAATGACCTTGTCGAGTTCTCCAGTTACATCCCAGTAATAATTCGAAGAGATCAAAAACTTCTCATGTTCGCTAACCCGGTCCCGTAGCGCAAAAGCTTTCTCTGCAGCTTGAGCTGCAAGATCTAACTGCTCTGTGTTGAAGTACGCGATTTCCAGTCCGGAATAGGCGCTGGCGAAGTTCGGGTCAAGTTCGATTGCACGTTTGTAAAATGGTATCGATTCAAGATTGTTGGCCTTTCTCGCCTGTTCTCTTCCCAGCGAGAAGGCCTTCAGCGCTTCGAGGGATGAAGTAGTGGCTTGTTCAAGCGGCGTGTCGAAGTTTTTGATCGAAGCGAGCGATTCACCCAGCTTTTCTCGTAGCTTCGTCGCGGCTTCGCCAAGTTTCTTAACCACCAGCTCCTTGCCCTCCGCTTCAGCCTGTTCGCGCGCGATCGCATCGCCGGTCTGCGCGTTAATGGCTTCGAGTGTAATGATGTAATGAGTTCCCAGCCCCGAGATGGAGCCGGTGAGCAATGCCTTCAATCCCTGCCGCTGGCAGATCTCGCGGCCGAGTTCTCGCGTCACTCGTTCGTCGGGCGAGCGGCCCGTGAAGCGCAAAGCATCGCGTACGCGATCATCGCCAAAGATGTTTAGAAACGGCGACTGGCCCAGTTGCACCGCGAGCGCCTGCTTCAGCGTGTCATCAAAAACCGGATCGCCAGTCGTGTTCACGAAATCTGCAAGAAGGATTGTGTCCTTGTCCGTCAGGGCAGTAGCGCGGCGAGCGTAGATGAAGTAGAAGGTGGACGCTAGGACCAAGCCGATTGCTATCGCGGCAGTAATGCCAAAGCCTTTCTTGTGGCGTTTGATCTCGCTGACTATGTATTCGGCGCTTGATACTTGATGCGTCCTTTCAGCGCTGGCAGTGCCGGTGGTCCACACAGAGCGAGACAGCTTGGAAGTGGCTGGCGCGTGGCCGCCGCTGTACTCCGTGATGCCGCCGGATGTTCTGAACTCTGGTGGAAGGGTGCGCTGGATCTCGGCCTCCAGATCGAGTTGACGTTTAAGTCTTTTGAGATCGACGAGAAAATCTTTCGCAGTCTGATATCGCTCTTCGCCATCTTTGGTGAGCGCCTTGGTGACAATGCGCTCGAGTTCGTGGGGGACTTGACGTTCGTAGCGCGCCATCGGCGATGGTTCCTGTTTGAGGATGAGAGCAATGACTTCGCTGGGGGTCTCAGCCTCGAAAGGAACGTGTCCGGTCATCATCTCGTAAATGACCGCGCCCAGGCTCCATAAATCAGTGCGCGCGTCAACGGACTTTCCTTTGGCCTGTTCGGGCGACATGTAATTCACCGTACCTATCACTGTTCCTGCAACCGTATTGACCAAAGCTCTTGTTGGCGCTTCGGTGTCGGTAATCGAACGCTCCGGCTCTGTGAGCTTGGCAAGTCCGAAATCGAGGACTTTGATATAACCGTCGCGCCTCACCATGATGTTCTCTGGCTTGATGTCGCGATGGATGATCCCTGCCGCATGTGCGGCTGCGATTGCGCGAGCTGCTTGACTAGCAATCTCTAGGATTTCAGTCAGCTTTAAGCGCCCCTCCCTCATCCGGTGCCGGAGCGTCTCGCCATCGATGAACTCCATAGCGATAAAGCGAATGGCATCGATAGTGCTGGAGCCTTCGAATACCGTCGGGCTACTTCCTATCTCATAGATGGTCAGGATATGCGGATGATTCAGAGCAGAAGCGGATTTCGCTTCCTGAATGAATCTCAACATGCGTTGCTTATCAGAAGATACGTCCTCTGGAAGAATTTTGAGGGCAACCGTCCGATCGAGTTCGGTATCAACCGCCTGATACACTTCGCCCATTCCACCCTCGCCAATCTTCGAGCGGACTTCGTAGTGGCCGAGCCGTGTGCCAGCCTTAATCCTCATCTTCTGGTTCTCGTAGCGTGTAGCAACTTGGTGGGTCAAGCATCGGCAAGCATCATTTGCGCAGGAAAATCGCAAGGATTTGTCCTGCAAGTGCCGTCATCTTAAATGATCTCTGCCGCTCGCGCCAGCGGTAGACCAACTACCTCAAGCGAATTCTGAAGTCCAAATAACGCCTGATTAGAATCAAAATATTTCCAAAGCACGACGAAAAGGCGCAACGTCTTCTGGTCTAATTTCCGGTGAAACATTTTCTGAGGAGATTAAGTTAATGGGCTACTTTTCCTTCGATAGAATGATCACGACCACTTTTGTGAAGGTGTTGTACTTTCTGGGTTTCATCGCTATTAGTGCCGCAGGCGTTGCACTCGCAGTGTGGGCGGGAATGAAGTTGAACGATGCGACCATTCCGCGTGACCTTGGATGGCGTTACGTGGCGACCGGGGTTGCAATGGTGACTCTTGGGAATATCGTTTGGCGTGTTTTCTGTGAACTCTGGGTGGTGCTTTTTGGTATTCACTCCGAACTCGTTTCAATCAGGTACGCATTGAACCTTAGCGGACTGCGCTACGCCACTGAAGAGCCGATCAGGAGAGAAATGATTGAAGAACGCGATGATGTCATCAGACCGCGAGAGGTGGTCCATACCGAGGATCGTCTCGCACCGCATCACGGCGTACTCGGTCTATCCTAAACGACTCATCCGCCAACTGGGTTTCTCGCTGGTTCTGTTCGCTCTTTTCACTAACGCCGGCCCAGCAGGCACCCAACCATCCTCGGAAGACACAGGGATCTCTTTTCTGACATACTCTGTCCCTTCTAGCACAATTCTTTCTCGCGAATGTCGATCTTGACACTCGCTGTGCGACGTACTGATTAAGAGAGTTTCCACGTACTGGTAAAGAGAGTTTCGAGTTTGCTGTTAAGTTTCTAAAGAAAGAAGCAAAAAAAATGAGCAATGTACGAGTTCTCGTGGGCACCCGTAAGGGCGCATTCATCTTAACCTCCGATGGAAAACGTGAAAATTGGGACGTGAGTGGCCCACACTTCGCCGGGTGGGAGATCTATCACATGAAAGGTTCAACCTCCGATCCGAACCGCATCTACGCCTCGCAAACCAGCGGTTGGTTTGGACAAATCATTCAACGCTCCGACGACGGCGGCAAGACGTGGTTTCAACCTGGAACGCCCGCGGGCGCACCAACCACGACACCGGATGGGATGCCCATGGGAGAGAGCAACAAGTTTGTGTATGACACTTCGGCTGAAACCGGTAAGCCTCTAACGACACATCAATTTTATGATGGCACCCCACACCCATGGGAGTTCAAACGAGTCTGGCATCTTGAACCTTCACTCGACGATCCAGATACCGTCTATGCCGGGGTTGAAGATGCCGCCTTATTTCGATCGACCAACGGCGGTCAGACCTGGCATGAACTTCCAGGCTTACGCGGGCATGGAACGGGATCTCAGTGGCAGCCTGGCGCAGGCGGTATGTGCCTGCATAGCATTTTGTTGGACCCTCAGCATAGGGAACGGATTTTTGTTGCCATCTCCGCTGCAGGCGCGTTTCGCAGTGATGACTCCGGCGCGACGTGGAAACCAATCAATCAGGGATTACACTCGCAATACATTCCAGATCCAACCGCGGAGGTCGGCCACTGCGTTCATCACATCGCGAAGCATCCTTCGAATTCAAATCTGCTGTTCATGCAAAAACACTGGGACGTGATGCGGAGTGACAACGCGGGCGACTCGTGGCACGAGATCAGCGGCAACCTGCCCACCGATTTTGGGTTTGTGATTGATGTTCACGCGCACGATCCGGAGACGATCTACGTTGTGCCCATCAAGAGCGATAGCGAGCACTATCCGCTAGATGGCAAGCTGCGCGTGTATCGCAGTCGCACGGGTGGTAACGAATGGGAACCGCTCACGAACGGCTTGCCTCAAAGCAATTGTTACGTCAACGTGCTCCGCGACGCGATGGCCGTCGACTCGCTTGATTCGTGTGGCATATACTTTGGCACTACAGGCGGGCAGGTATATGCATCGCCTGATGCCGGAGAGACGTGGACTCCCATTGTTCGAGATCTTCCGCCGGTGCTTTCAGTGGAGGTACAAACTCTGACATGATTCTGGTTGTCCTGCCGGCACATTTGCGAACGCTTGCGGGCGTCAAGGGAGATGTTGAAATCGAGGTTCACGAGCAAGTGACACGAGAGTCGATCCTTGACGCTCTGGAAGCGCGCTATCCGATGCTGCGTGGGACGATTCGCGATCATGTCTCAGGAGAGCGCCGGCCGTTTTTGAGATTCTTTGTCTGCGGTGAGGATGTGACCCATCAGCCGGCGGACGCTCCGCTGCCCGAAGCAGTCGTATCGGGAGCAGAGCCGTTTTACATCATTGGGGCAATCGCTGGTGGTTAGGGAAACCGTCACGCGTCAGTTGTCAGTAGTCCGTAGTCCGTAGTCAGTAGTCGGTATCTGTAGTTCGTTGTCGGTAGATATCGGGACTACCGACGATCACGGACAACTGACCACGGACAAAAAACAAGCTCTTAAGCTGGTCTGACC
>DATEDU010000277.1:0-26082 GCA_035281525.1 Pyrinomonadaceae bacterium
TTGATGACTTCAGCCCAGCGCGACTTGAGGCGCTCAGTCGGAATTCGCCCACCATAGGCCGAGCTGAGCGGCTCGAAATCTCCTTTGAAGTTCGCAGCGATGATCGTCTCCATAAGACTGGTTAGTTTGTCGAGGCGACCAGCAGGAGCCGAGCTAACGGAATTGAGAAGGTCAAACGCGTGGCGGCCTGAAGCCTCGATGAAAAGTCCTGAAGCCGGAGCGGTTGCGGCGCGAGGCGCATTCGCGATGGTTGTGACTGTTACATGAAAAGCACCGCCGTCGCCTGGAAGCTTGTACGTTCCGGCGAAGGTTTCAAGTGTAGAAGGCTTAAGCTCAACTATTTCTGGGATCGACGGATACTGCGCGCCCGCCAGGAACCGCATTCCTAGTTGCTGAAGGAGTGCGTTTGCGGATCTATTTTCCGCAATGACGTTAGTCATGAGGAAGACTACGAGGTCTGCGTCAGGGACGATGGCCATGTCGGCGAAGAAGATGCCATTGCCGCCGTTGTGGGTGATAACCCTGGTGCCACCGGGGATCGTGTTGATGGACCAGCCATAACCATAAGCGCTGTCGCTACCTTGCTTTACATGGGCCGCCCAGTATTTTTTCATCGAAGCCGGCGCGAGAACGCGGCCTTCGAGTAGAGCCCGCGCCCAGCGAAGCATGTCGTGGGCGGTCGAATGAATGCCGCCATTAGCACGAAGTGCCCAATAGGGTCCGTCGGGAGCCATCGGACGGCCAAGTGTCGTGCCCCAGAGCTTGCCGTCGCGATAGCCCTGCGCCAGGCGACCGTCACCCCAGCGCGGCAGGAGGTAACCAGTGTCAGACATGTTGGCTGGAAGAAAAAGGCGCTCGCGTACAAACGACTCGTAACTCTTTCCTGAAAGCTTCTCAATGATGATGCCAAGAAGACTGAAGTTCGCGTTGGCATAAGAATAACCATCGCCGGGCTTGAAGCGCAGAGGCTGGGCCAGCACGGCGCGTAAATACGTATCGGTGTCAACCGGAGTCCAGTCATCGTACGCATCTGGGTCGCTGAGACCGGAAGAATGGGTCATCAGATGGTGAAGTGTAATGGAGCTTTTCTCGTCGGGAACAGTGGGAAAGTATTTTCCGATAGGATCAGTAACACTGAGTCGTCCTTCCTCTTCGAGTTTTAGAATCGCCGCGCCGGTGAACTGTTTGGTTATTGAGCCGATGTCCGACACGGTTGCCGGCGTCCAACGTGTACCGCGCTCGCGGTCGGCAAAGCCGAAGCCTTCCGCCAAGATAGGTTTGTCAGCGCGCGCGATCAGGACGACACCGCTGAAACCAAGCTTCTCAAGGCGTTGAAGATAAGTTCGCGTGTCGGCGACCGCAGTCTGATCGGCGGAAGAGACTTGTGCGGCGGCAGTCTGATCGGGGGACGAGACTTGTGCGGCAACCGTTGGAACGATCGAAAGGATTAGAGCACTAACGGTGACGAAACGGTATCGCCGGAAAAAACTGATATGCATACGTTTCCTCCCTTGCTTTCGCTCACGACGCGACACAATCACGTTCTTTTTTATTTCATCGCGGCTTTAACCTCAAGGTTCCGCTGCCACTGTCGAACCAGGACGATGTTCCCGTCAACGAGAAGGGTATTCACATCAGCGAAGCGCTAGGCGATGCAGCATCATAGCAACGAGCTTGGCTGGCGGTGCCGAAACGTCGAAAGGCTCACCCAAGTCCGAGGTTTTCGTCAACAGTTCTCGTTCTTCCTCGTAAGTGCGGAGCTCGAACTCCCTTTCGTCGATCACGCGCGCATGTTGGCGACGTTCGATGCGTCGCAGGTTCTCGTCAGCCGGCAGCGTGAGGACAAACGAGCGGATTTCGGTGTCGGTGTCGATGGCGAGCAGCCGGCGGCGCAAATCTGCGAGTTCCGCCGGTGAGCGCCACAAGTGATCGATGACAAAGTGGCGATAACCGAACTGCCGGTGATGTTCGACTAGCAGCGCGATCGTCGAGTGCAGGTGCTCCAGCGGGTCGGCTGGCGATGGGTTGGCTGCCACGAGACGGTCGCCGTCGAGCATCACGCAATACTCGATGCTTTCCGTGAGGGCTTCTGCAAGAGTCGTCTTGCCGATTCCCAGCGGCCCGTTGAGTACGATAATCATAAGCACGAAAAGCATTCGTAATACGAAGGCAGATAATGGTAAATGACGATTCCCGCAATCAGGACCGCAATCATAGAAAGAACTACTCCTACATTGAAGACGACTGTGTTCCACCACGATCCTTTTCTGCCGCCGGCCGCCAAATGATTCTTTATGGCGTTAGCTTGCAGACTCCAAGCCAATGGCCAGATAGCCAGCTGCGCTCGCGATCGGTAACAACATTCTGGGAATGTCATAGACGTACGCGATTCCAAAAAGGACGGATGACAGTATCAAGCTCGACAGTATTGAGCGAAAGACCGCCATGGACTTACCGAGAGCTCGATAATTGAGACCTAGTAACAAGCAACCAGCCAACGGAGATGCCGCCCAAGTTGCGAATGTGATTTGTCCGACGGAATAGAGTCGACTCGCGGGAGTTGGTGAGATCAAAGATTTGTCGGATGTCATTGTTCGATTTTGTCGACCGTTTCGACACCGCCGACAGGTTGGCCTTTCAGAATGTCTAGGACCAAGATACCGTCGGTTGGGTGTTCAAGTACAATGTTCGATTCAAATTGCCATTCGGATCATCGTTGTTTTTGCTTCCGCCGCTGGCGCCCAATGAGTTCCGTACGACTCGGTCCGAACCGTCGAGCCGCTTCAACCAGCAGCTGATGTACACGGACCCCTTCCGGTTTCTTGCGCTCCGCGGATTTGTGTAGCGCAGTTAGCATCATCCATCCGGGAATGGTAGGGTCGGCCCCGGCGTCGACTAGAATCTTCGCCACCTCGAAGGAGCAGCTTGATGCAACGTCTCTTAGCACGGTATCGCCAATAACGCTTTCGTCATGAGCGTTAACATCGGCGCCCGAAGAAAGCAGCAGTCGCATAACGTCAAGATGGCCGCGTTCAGACGCGTAGTGCAAAGGAGTTTTGCCGAGTTCGTCAAAGACATTTGGTTGATAACCCTCGTTGAGGAGTCGCGTCACCTCCGCAAGGTCCCCGTCTCTTGCGGCAAAGTGTAACTGTTCCCTACGCAGCACATCATCAAAGGAATCGGACTCGCACATAACGGTCGAGTTCACTTGCTGGCGATTTGTTCGGCAGGCGCCCTTTAGCCCTTGTTGGATAAAGGATAAATAGTGACAACGATACTAGCGTCAATTGCCGCAACTCGTTGAACTGTAGAAGCTCTAATCTCCGACTGGAAGTTACGCGGAGAATTACCACTTTCATAACCTACGTCTATGACCCGCGAGCAGCATCCATTCCAAATCTCTCGTGCTTCTTTCGGTAAGCCTTCCACCAGCGCACAAAAGTAATTGATGGTTTCGTCGGCGCCCGGCCGTGTTTCCGGGCATTTCAAAGGAAGCATGTTGGTAGCCTCGTATTTCCCCGTGGTGCAGAACAAATACATCTTCACCAAACTCCTGCACGATCTTCGAAAGATCGTTTGTCGATTCGATTACTAAATCTGTATTGAGGTATCGGACATCCATAAGATCCGTATAAAGCCACGACAAAGTTCAGTCAAGTCGTTTCATTTTACTATGTTACCGTTGCGTGGGCTTGTTTCGGGCTTTATTTCGTTTTCCGTAACTGAGGGGTGTAGTTGAGCAAGGCGGCTCCTCCGAATGGGGCTAAGTAAGTGGGGCAGAGGCGGCTATAAACTTTTCATCCCTAACGGTATGACGAATCGAACGAACTTAACACGAGGATTTGCATTGATGCCGGTCCATACTGGGTCGTGACTTACACTCCGGCGTTGAAAATTACTTTTTAAGCCACGCGACACCATCGGGCTGTTTACCTACCGCGAAAGTCGCCTCGACTCTTTTAGTCAGAAGGTTAATTTCTGAAATGCTGTCGTTCTCTGGGTGAGAGACGAAGGCCCGACGGCTATCATCGCTGACGGTGATTACCTTACCTGCGTGTGGCATGTCCGTACTCCACATCACCGAATGCCGTTTCGCATCTACCAGCATGAACTTCGAATCCCTCACAACAGCGACGTTCCGTCCATCCGGTGTAAATCGGAGCCGCGAAAAGCTTGGTGTGCCCTTCACCACGGGACCCAAACTGATAGTTGTGGACACACGATCGTTGCTCGTGGTAACGACGGAGAGTCTGTTTTCTTCCGCGTCGGATACCCAAACCTCGCGCCCATTGGGCGAAATAGATACTCCAAGCTGTGTTGTGCCTTTAAAGACCTCGCGGACGTTGCCCGTCCGTCTGTCAATTACGCTGAAGGCCTTTCCTTCCAGGTGAGGCACGTAGAGTTTTCGCTCGTCCGGCGTGACCTCAACAAACCATCCTCCGTCGATACCGGTGTTCCACGTGTTCCGAATAGCACCGGTTTCAGCATCTATTTCAAGCACCGCTTTCATCGGACTGCAAGCAACCCAGAGCAGTTTCCCATCCTTGCTGACACGTGTGTCGTGTGGTCGGTCGCAAGGCTTAAACGTGGACGTAACCAACCGCGAGTTCAAATCCAACACGACAACAGAGTCTCCAGGAGACCCACGCGGGCCAGTTCCGCTATTGGCAATAAACGCGCGAGAGCCGTCGCTCGAGATCGTGATTTCGTGCGGCCCCTGCGGGCTCGGGAATCTCGCGAACTCTTTCTTAGAAGCTGGGTCAATTAGCGCAACCTGTCCATCAGCAGTGTAGGACACGACTAAGACGCCTTGCTTATTGTTGTTTTGAACACGCTTTCTGCTTTCTTGATTAGTCAAAGGCGAGGCGAGTTGAATGGCACATGAGAGGAACGCCAGTAGTGCGGTAATAGACATGACCCTGAGAAACTTTGTCATTCGCATCATCCTCCATGAACTTCATCTGGGCCGCAGTTTCCTCCTCAGTTCTTGCGCCACATATCCGAAGAAGTGGCTTCACCCCAAGTTGAAGGGTTACCTAGCGATGCATTGGTTGGCCAAAAATTCCACACTTTCTTAGTATCAGTAATGTCAAAGGCGATACCGATTTTCTTGCGCTTGCTGGGATCTAGGCCGATAGTCGTAAAAGGGATACGCATTTCAAATGCCTGGGGAAAGTCCATGCCTTGGACATTGTTAGCCTCCCATTCAGTCGACTGCTTGGCACAGGTAGAATAATCACTGTGCCGACCGTGGCTCTGACAGTCCCGGCCGGAAGCATGAAACCACCAATCATCTGGGCGCCAGTCCGAGGATTTGTCGCTATCCATATCGAGGGTGACCTCAGGAACGCGTATCCCTTCGTCTTGAGAGATATTGGTGAATACAAAATAAAGATTGGAACCATCGTGTTTGAATCGCACGGTTGGGCCGTTGCTTGATCCCAACATGATGTTTATAGAGCCAGCGTCATTCCATTCACCGTCAGAGACAACACCGTCTATTTTCGGCGGGTTTCCGTAACGAATATCAATGTGGCTTGATCCAGAAGTTGTAACCGGTCTGTCGTCCGGCAGCGGTTTAGTCTCCTGGGTACTAACACTGAAACATGAAATTACAAAAACAGTGGCGCTGAGAAAGGTCGCTACTATTACGCGCATTTTATGAAGCCCTTCCTGGGTTTTTTATTCACTCCATAACGGAGGATGGTAATCTTGTCAACTCATAAAAAATCAAAAAAAATGAGACCGTCCGGATGAATCACCATAGCCGGCAAAAGACGGCATCATTGAATCGATCCCGAAGCTGGTCTTACGTCCTTCCAGTGCGATTGCGACTGCCGGGCACGTTTACTTCACGGCAGCTGTCTCTCGTACAAGGCTTACTCGGTCGCCGACGTGGATGAGTCCCGGGCGGACCACCGTTGCGTACACGCCCGCGTTATTCTGGTTGAGACGCACGACAGTCTTCATTATGCGCGCATCTTGTTCGGCCGTATCTGGATCGATGTTGATCATCACACAGCGCACATCGCGCATCGTGACACTCACGGCTGGCCGCGGATCGCTGTCGCCAAACACTAACGTTCCGCCGACCCAAGCATCTTCGAGAAAGGGGTCGCGCGCTTCAGTCTCTACATAGATATTGGCTCGGAAGCGCCGCCGATCGAGATCGACTCCCACCTCGCGAGCGATGTCGAGAGGCGGGGGCGCGGCGCTAACGCGCCTTGACCCCTTCCCAACCTGCAAATGTTCCACTTCGTGGCTGATGCCGGCGATTGTCGCCAGACTGATTACTGAGACTGTTGCCTCATCGAACATCCCGTGATTCAGCTTCATCAATTCGACTTCGCTCCCGAGCCGTTCACCGATCTCAGCCTTCAACTCCGCGCCTCGAAGCTCGAGACATAATCCGGCCGGTGTGCGTACATGAGTCGGAAGTGGCTCGCCAGTGCTCTGATCGAGCTCAATGGGCTCACCAGTGCTCTGATCGAGCGCGATGGGTTGGTAGAGCAGGAGTTCCGGAAGCCGACTTGCTGTGAGCCACGGGAAGCCGCCGGAGTCTCCCATTCGCCGGAACGCAAACCGCCGATCACCATCGAGTCCATGCCATCCGAGCATTGCCGATTCCGTTGCAATCCCGGCCATTGACTTGACGGGATACCGCACGATTTCGCGAACATACCCGACATGAATCATAGGGTGCCCTTTACCTCTTAAGCTCAGAGCGACAAAGTTGCTTGGCTTCTCACTTCGTTAATCTGTCGGCGAGAAACAAAGCTGCTTGCGTGACAGCCGCGACTCCGGCGCACGCAAGCGTTGAGTCTCCTATCATGAACACATTTGAAAGGGAAGTATTCGAGCCAACGGGAACAACCGATGGATTTCTAATCGCGCCGACCATGCCGAGTTTGCGCCGCGTCTGATCGTAAAACGTGCGCGGAGTCGCAGTTTCAATAACCTCCACGCCATCACTCAACTCAGGAATTGCTGAATGTATGCGCGGCCACCAGGCTTCCAGCATTGCCTGATCCTGTTCCTCGTGTTGGTCCTCGTTTTCATGAAATGTGAACCAGTTTTCGACATCTGAAAACGTGAGTATGGTGGCCGCACGCTGTCCAGCCGGCGCTCTCGAGTCGTCTTCCGGCGCCGCCGAAAACATGAACTGTGATGTCTCCGGATCGTAGTCCTGTTCCTGCGAGCCGGTCAGCGCAAGAATGCGACTGTTGGGAATGCGTGCCGCGGCAGCTTCATCGACTCCCACGTACAAAAGATAAACTCCCCAACTGGATAGAGCTGACAAGCGCTTGCGAATCTCAAGTGGAGTGCGATTGAGGCCAACGAGCTTTCCATATGTATCCCAGATCGTCAGATTGCTCACGATCGCGCGTGAGGCATAAACAGTTTCGCCGCTTAACAAGTCGACACCGACAGCTTGACCCCCGCTGTCATACGCCAAACGCAGAACTGGTGTATTGAAACGAATACGGCCGCCACTCGCCTTAATCGATGCGACTAACTTCTCCGCCAGTGCCGGCGCACCACCACGAATTGAAAAGACACCTTGTCTGGCCAGACCTAAAGCAACCGATGCGCATTCATAACTACAATCCGCACTCGATCGTTGGGTCAGCAGTTGCAGTTGGGCATCGATAAATCTCCTGAACCGCAGAGAAGTGCCTTCTAGGCCTGCAGGAAAGTTCTGATCTTTGAAGCGATAAAACTCAATGGCACGGTCAGCGCCCTCTGGAAACGCCGCTTTAAGTGTTTGCTCAAATTTTTCTACTGACGAGCAGACTGGGACATTCGCGCCATCAGGTAAACGAACCACGTAGGCTGGATCGAGAGGGGAAGCGTCCGGCGCGTCTACAGGGAGCTCAGAAAACACTCGATCGTGAATTCCACCAGGCTGCCAATCCGTAAAAAGACCTACACTGGAATCGAACGTGTAGCCGAATTTTTCAAAGGCTGCTACACAACCACCGGCTTGCGACTCTCTTTCCAAAACACAAACATTCACACCTCGAGCAGCCAACAACGCTGCGACGGTTAGACCACCGATTCCGCCACCTACAACGACGACCTCGTAAGTCATTACTGAAGCGAAGATGCCAGCTGGTGGATTAGGAAAGCCGCTTGGCCTTTTGCCTGCTGCAAATATGGTTCAAGGAGAATACGGATCGAGGTGATTGAGTTGAAGATGAGATGTATTACGATGCACGGCAGCAAGCGGCCGGTGTATGCACGAATCACTGTGAGAGCCACACTCAGCACACCAATCGCGGCGATCACTCCGTAATTAGGACGGTACTGAGGCACGTGGATCACTGTAAAGAGTCCCAAGACGACAACGCTCGACCCAATTGGTCCGATCAGTTTGTGAAGTGCACCGTAGAGGACTCCCCGATAAATGAATTCTTCCACAAATGGTGCGGAGAGAACGGCCAGTATGGCTATCGTATAGCGAGTTGCCGCGGAACTATTTATTAGTTCCTCGAGTGGCGTCGGCTTGTCGGCTCCTAACAAATTTCCGACGAAACTGGCCAGAATAAAGAGGGGAATTGCCAGCAGTATACTTCGCCAAAGCCCGAGCCCCCTGGGCCACTCCCACCCAAGTGCCTGCCGAAAGGAAAATTTTCCGAAACGAGTAACCAGCATCCAAACCATTGCGATGCTAAGAATGTGCGTAGGCAGCAGTGCCAGGATTTGGACAAAGATCGCACCGGGATCACTCATCGCAAACTCGACAAGTCTGCGCGCGTAATCCGGCTGCGAAGGACTCAAACCACGGTGGACCGAATAGGGAATCAAGAAAAGCGGTTGAAGGATGAACATCAGAGCAACACTCGCGACCCAAACCAGGAATGCGCCACCTATTCCCCATGGCGGATTGTTCGGATCGACGGGTCGTTGAACGATGGGTGAAAATGACGCGGCCGGGTGCGCGGGCAGGTCTTCATTTGTGATGGGAAACCCGGAGTGGCTGTCTGTTGACACTGTAGGAGTATCACACGGCGGGGTATTCAATTTCCAGCATCGAAGGGCCGAGTCGAGGCGCTGCCAACATCAGTCCGATTATGGTCTTCGCGTCTTCGATCTCCCCCGACGTAATCATCTCCAACGCCTGTGAGAGAGGAAGGCGGACGACTTCGACGATCTCATCATCTTCCAGTCGTTGTTCGGTTTTGATCATTTCAGTCGCGAGATACAGCCACATCTTCTCTTCTAAAAAGCCGGGAGAGACGAAGAACTCGGTGAGCTTGATGAGTTTGCCGGCGGCGTAACCAAGCTCTTCCTCCAGCTCGCGCGCCGCGCCTTCTTCAGGCCGCTCGCCCAGGTTCAAAGTTCCGGCGGGCGCCTCCAACAGATACTTCACGGCCGGATGACGGTATTGCCGAACCAGGGCGATGGTGCCGTCTTCAAATGCAGGAATAATTACAGCACTGCCCGGGTGGTGGACCACTTCGCGAACATACATCTTGTCGCCTTCGCGCACGGTATCGACCGTGACTTCAAACACACGACCCTGAAATATCTCCGCGCTTTCAACTATCTCCGGAACCTGTTTTTCTGTTGCCATACTTTTCGACTCTTAATGAACTTTGTGTGCTGCTCCTGCAGCTTTTGCTTCCAACAGTACCGACTGCGCTTCGCCGATTAAGTACAGCGAGCCTGCAAAACAAATCACTCCGTGGGAAGGAGTGATTGTGTAGGCTTTGGCGATCGCAGTTTTGACCGAACTCGTAGAACTGATTCTTTCCGGAGGCACGTGACTTTTTGTGGCCTTGAGAAGTTCGTCAAGCGTTGCTGTGCGCGGATTGTCGACTGTAGTAAGAACCACGTTCTGCGCAACGAAAAACAGATTTGCCGCCATCTCGCCGATATCCTTATCTCGCATGACGCCAAACACGAGCGTCACAGGACCATCCGCGAACTCTTCGAGGTATTCCCTCAGCGCACGTGTTCCCGAAGGATTATGGGCCCCGTCGAACAGCAGAGATGGAGTGCCGGGCCATATTTCCAATCTGCCGGCGTGATTGGCGTGCTCGATTCCTTCTCTGATGGCGTCGGTTTGAATCTCAAATCCCTTCGCAATTAAAGATTCAGCGAGGCGAATTGCTAACGACACATTTACAATCTGATGGCGGCCACGCAGTCCAATCAATACGTGCTCGTAGCGGTTGTTCTCAGTCTCAAACGTAACTTGAAATCGCCCGTCCTTTGTTGCGTTCTCGATCGTGGCGTGGCAACTGTCTAAGACTGGTTGGACGCCACTGCGTTCCGCTTCGCGCAGGATCACGTCAAGCACTTCGGGGGATTGCGGCGCAATGACCGCAGTAGATCCAGAGCGAATGATCGCAGCCTTCTCGGCTGCAATACTTTCAATTGTTCGACCTAAGTACTCTTCATGGTCCAAGGCAATAGGAGATATGCCGACCACCTCTGCTTGAGCGACGCTCGTGGCATCAAGCCGGCCACCTAATCCAGTTTCAAGTATGGCTAGATCAATATTGGCGTTTTTGAAAGCATTAAATGCAATGGCCGTAACGTGCTCGAAAAACGTCGGTAGTGCTTCTAGCTTTTCGGCGCCGGCGCGAACGACGGTGGCCTCGCGCGCGAAATCGCTCTCTGAAATCTTCTTCTGTTCAACCTTGATGCGTTCGGTTATCGAGACTAAATGAGGCGAGGTATACAAGCCCGTTTTGATTCCGGCAGCATGGCAGATGGAATTCAGAACAACAGCCGTCGAGCCTTTACCGTTTGTGCCGGCGATTTGTACGGCAGGATAAGCCTTGTGAGGATTCCCAAGCGCGGCTAACAACAACTCGGTGTTTCTCAGACCCAGTTTGATGGCGAGAGTCTCGTGCCCTAAACCCAGCAGATAACGGAGCGCCTCATCAAACTGCATCGAGCATTCTCACGCGGTGCGTGCTCGCGCCTTCTCAATTTGTATGTCGCGAATCTCAGGGTTCATCACGAAGTCCAGCAGCTTAATGATGTAATCGCGAATCTCACGGCGATCGACGATCGCGTCGAGCATGCCATGCTCCAGCAGAAACTCAGATTTCTGAAAATCCTTCGGCAGCTTCTGCCTGATCGTCTGCTCGATCACGCGTGGGCCAGCGAAGCCGATCAGCGCATTGGGTTCAGCGATTATGAAGTCACCGAGCATGGCAAAACTCGCTGTGACACCGCCGGTGGTGGGGTCTGTCAGGATAGAAATGAAAGGAAGGTTCGCTTCATCAAGTGCTGCTAAGGCGGACGATATCTTTGCCATCTGCATTAGAGACAACGCGCCTTCCTGCATGCGCGCGCCGCCCGAAGCAGAGAAGATCACCACTGCACCCGGATCCTTCAGAGCATGCTCGATCAGTCTCGTGACTTTCTCGCCCACGGCCGAGCCCATTGATCCGCCGATGAAACCCATGTCCATCGAGCCCGCAAAGACCTGGTGGTTTCCAACTTTGCCGCTAGCGTTGACGATCGCTTCCGGAAGTCCGGATGCTGATTTCGCTTGTTCCAGCCGTTCGGGATACGGTTTGCTGTCGACAAACTCGAGTGGGTCGATTGAGATTACTTCGCTATCAAGCTCCTGGAACTCGCCGTCATCGAACAGCAGCCGCAGCCGATCACGAGCTCCGATGCGAAAGTGGTAACCGCAGTGGCGGCATACCTGCAAAGCCTCTTCCAGTTCGCCTTTGTAAAGGTGGGCTTCGCACCCGTCGCATTTGACGAAGACGTTCTCGGTTTTGACTACGCGTTCTTCGGGACGAACGGTCTCAATCCGCTTACTCTTTTTACTAAACCAAGGCATAGGGAAACTTGTCGGGAAGTGCAGAGGTTAGCACAATTGAAGCGGGTGAAGCGACCTCCCATTCCCAGGTAGTCTATATGGCTAACCGGAATGAAAATGAACCGCCAAGACGCCAAGCCCAAGAATGCAAAGAAGTTGGTGTCGAATGACTGGACTTCGTTTTTATTGCAGCTTTGCGTCCTTGGCGTCTTGGCGGTTCAATTTTCCGAGTTAAACCGTTCGCATTAATTTGACAAAAGATATCACCTAAAGCGGTGAGAATGAGACCCAATCAGAACTCGATGCCCTGCTGGGCGCGGATTCCGGCGTTGAATGGGTGCTTGATCTCGCGCATTTCTGTAACTAAATCTGCTGCTTCAATTAGCGCTTCCGGTGCGTCGCGGCCCGTGACGACGATGTGCAGCGCAGGCTGAGCAGCCCGAGCCTTGCGCAGTTCCTCCAGCACCTCCTCGAGCGGCAGCATCTCGTAACTCAGCACGTAGACCAGCTCGTCAAACACCAGCAGGTCATAATCTCCACTGTGCAGCTTTTCCAAACAAAGCTTCCAGGTCTCGCGCGCCGTCGCGCGATCCTGTTCCGGGTTTTTGGTATCCCAGGTGAACCCGTCGCCCATCGTGTGAACTTCGATGCCGAGCCTCTCTGCCGACTCATGTTCGCCATACCGATCGTTGCGCGATTTCATGAACTGAATCATGCAACACTTCAAGTCTCGTCCGGCGGCGCGCATCATCAGGCCCAACGCACTCGTCGTCTTTCCTTTGCCGTTGCCGGTATGGACCATCAGCAGACCTTTAGTCTGCTCCTGATAGTCGGCGCGACGCCACTTGTATCGTTTTTCTTTAGGCTGCATGCCGGGGCGTAAATTGCGAATTGCGGATTTCGAATTTCGGATTTAAAAAGCCGTGCGGCGGCGCATCCTGAAATTCGCAATTCGAAATTCGCAATCCGAAATTTTTATCAGGCAGGCGAGACTTCTGAATTCTGGCTACCGACTTCTGATAACTCGCCATCAGCTTGATGGCCTAAGGCATCTTCGGTCGTATCTTTCTGTCCGTTTGCTCGTTCGACGGCATCGATAAGCAGACCCATGATTTCGGTCTCGAGCTCATCCCAGTCGCCTCTGAGTGTGCAGCCGGCGGCGTTTCGATGCCCGCCTCCGCCAAAGCGACCAGCCACGCGCGCCACGTTAACGTCGCCTTTGGAACGCAAGCTGGTGCGGTACAAGCCCGGTTCGCACTCGCGCAGCAGAGCGACTGCTTCAACTTCGCCTACTGTCAGTGGATAGTTAACAAAGCCGTCCGTAGCATCGTCAGTCGAGTGCGTACGCCTGTGCATCTCGAGCGTTTGGCGCATGCAGGCTACGCGGCCGGACGGGTCGCGTTTCGCGGTTGAGAGTACTTCGCCGAGTAACTGAATGCGTCCCCATGGGTAACTCGCAAAAACTGCTTCGGCAGTTTTCGCGGGCCTGACGCCTGAGCGCACCAGTTCGGAAGCTACTTTGAATGTTCGTTCGGTCGTATTTGAGTAGTGGAACGAGCCTGTGTCGGTGAGCAGCGCAGTATAAACACATTCCGCAATTGCTTTAGTAACGCGGACACCCGTCGCCTTGCACAGGTTGTAGATCATCTCGCCCACTGCTGATGCGGTGGAGTCTATCCAATTGATCTTGCCGAAGAGTGCGGTCGTTGAGTGGTGGTCGATGTTGACTACCAACTGGTTCTCCAGGTCTTTGATCCCGGGCCGCGTTACATCGGAGCATTCGATGACGAACACGGCATCGTAAGGACGATCGACTTCGTGAGTTGTGCGAACGTGTTCGGCGCCCGGCAAGTGAAGGTATGGCGCCGGGACGGGGTTATGCATGATCACTTCAACGTCTTTATCGAGCGCGCGCAGCAGCCAATAAAGCCCCAGAGATGAACCCAAGCTATCGCCGTCGGGACGCACGTGGGAAGTAATGCCAAAGCGATTCTTGGCCTCGATCAACTCAACGACTTGACTAAGCATTCATACCAAAGGGATGAAGGCGGAAGGATGAAGGATGAAAGCATCACCGCGTAGCTTCATTCTTCATCCTTCCGCCTTCATCCTTCATCCTTTCTTTCTTCGTGTTTCCAATCTCGTTCGATCTTCTCGAGCAGCTGATCAACGCGCTCGCCTTCCTCTTCCACTCGATCCCTGATGAAATGAATTTCCGGCGTGCGTGGAAGATTGAGCGACAGGCTAAGCTGTTTGCGAACGTAAGGCGCAGCGTGGCGGAGTGCTGCCAGCGCGAGGCGATGTTCCTCTTCATTTCCGGCCACCGTTACGTAAACTCGTGCGGCCTTAAGATTCTCTGAAAGACGAACGTCCGTCACCGTTACCATTGTGAGCCGCGGATCTTCGAGTTCGTAGCCGACTATTTGCGAAATCTCTTCGCGCAGAATGTCGGCAACTCTTTCCTGGCGGCGCATTACTCAAAAGCCGGCAGGCGCAGGAGGCAGGGGCAGTTTACCTCGCTGCTTCCTGCTGCTGCCGACTGCCTCCTATAGTTCTGTCGCGGCGACCCGTTCAATCAGATACGCTTCAATCTGGTCGCCTACCTTGATGTCGTTGAAGTTCTCGAGGCCGATGCCGCACTCGAAACCCTCACGTACTTCTGAGACATCGTCTTTGAACCTGCGCAGGGAGAGAATGTTGCCCTCCCAGCTCACCACACCATCTCGGATTAACCGAGCTTTGGCGTTGCGGCGGATGTTGCCGTCGATCACCATCGACCCAGCTACAGCACCGACACGCGGCACTCGGAAGACCTCTCGCACTTCGGCTTTTCCGATGATCTTCTCTTTCTCGATCGCTTCGAGCATGCCGATCATCGCCGCGCGTATCTCTTCTTCGACTTTGTAGATGATGGAGTGCAGCCGGATATCGACGCCTTCCTGTTTCGCCAGATCGCTTGCTCGCGATTCGGGCCGCACGTTGAAGCCGATAATCACAACTGCGGAAGACGACGAGCCGGCCTGAGTTGCCGAAGCCAGCAATACGTCGGATTCCGTGATGGCGCCCACACCCGATCGGATAACCTTGACCTTGACTCGATCCGACGAAAGTTTCTGCAGAGTCGACTTCAAGACTTCGACCGAGCCCTGTACGTCGGCCTTGATAATTACGAGCAGCTCCTTGACTTCGCTCTCGCCCAGAGCTTCGATGCCGCGTTTCGTCGTTTGCAACAGAGTAGCCTGGCGGCTAATCATTTGCCGGTGCTGCGAGATCTGCTGAGCACGGCTCATGTCGGCAACTACCTGGAGTGAGTCGCCTGCTTGAGGAACTCCCTGCAGACCAAGCACCTCAACTGGCGTTGCCGGTGGAGCTTCGGTTATCGCCTCGCCTCGATCGTTGAACATTGCTCGCACTTTGCCGGAGATCTGCCCAACGATGAATGGATCGTGATTGCGCAAAGTGCCCTGCTGCACCAGCACTGTAGCTACGGGACCGCGTCCGCGATCCAGCTTTGCTTCGAGCACTACACCTGATGCCAAACGGGTCGGGCTGGCACGCAGCTCGAGGATGTCCGAGCTTAGAAGGATCGTTTCCAGCAGCGTGTCGAGATTTTGCCGCTTCTTGGCTGAGACAAGCACCATTTCGGTCTCACCGCCCCATTCAACCGGCGACAGCCCGTGTTGCGCCAACTCCTGCTTAACGCGATCCGGGTTTGCATCCGGTTTATCGATCTTGTTGATTGCTACAACAATCGGCACCTTGGCAGCGCGCGAGTGCTCGATTGCTTCGATTGTCTGTGGCATGACTCCGTCGTCCGCAGCCACGACCAGCACGACGATGTCCGTGGCCTTTGCTCCACGCGCACGCATGAGCGTGAACGCTTCGTGGCCCGGAGTATCGAGGAACACAACGCGACGCATCTCATCCGGATTATCCGGACTCGCAACCTGAACACTGTACGCGCCAATGTGCTGCGTGATGCCGCCAGCCTCGCCACCTGCGACGTCCGTCGTGCGAATACCGTCGAGTAATGATGTCTTGCCGTGATCGACGTGCCCCATCACCGTGACGACTGGAGCGCGTGGCAGTTCAATGTCATCGGCGTCAGCGGCAATGAGTTCTTCGAACTCTTCTTCGGCCACCATCTCTTCGAATGGTACAAACGTAACGTCGTAACCAAACCGCTTACCCAACTCCGACGCGACATCGTCGTTTAAGGGTTGATTGATCGTGGCAAAAACTCCACGTTGCAACAGCAGCGTCACAACGTCTTTTGGTTTAATGCCGAGCTTGTCCGCGAATTCTTTTACGGTTGAACCCTCGATCAGGCGAACTGCTTTTAGTTCTCCTGTTTGGGGCAGTTCCATTCTTCCGGCAATGCGCTCTTCGAGCGAAAGCGCTTTTGGTGGCGGAATGAAATCGCCTTTGTCAAAGCGACTTGATTTGCCTTCGATTTTCCGGCCGCTTCGCGCCGGTGCGCGTCGAGAGCGCCGTCGACCCGAATCAGGTGGCGGAATGTAGGTAGTTTGCGGGGTAAGAGTTTCGCCGGGCGTTCCCTGGCGCTCGGCTCGCGACAACGAATTACGCTCTCTGATTCGCGTTCTATCCGCGCGATCTCGTGGGGCTACCGGCGGCGCGACTGGCGTGGGCGCACGCTCGCCCGGTCGGATTCCGGCATTCAGTGCTGCTGCCGTCGGCCGCATCACGCGAACCTGATGCGAAGAAGCCGGCACCGTTTTAGCTTGCTCGACTTGTATTTCTGGGACAACAGCAGGTGCTGCGGGTCGAACAGTTTCAGCCGGTAGATCGTCCGCACGGGCTGGTGGTTCCTGTACGACCACGGGCTCGGCCAATGCGGGCGCGGGCGCTTCTGCGCGGACGGCTGTCGGCCTCTTTACTAATCGTGTCGTTAGCGGCTTAGCAACTGTTGGCGCTGCAGCAGGCGTTTGCGGGACTGCGGGAGCCGGAGCTGGTTCGACTTTAACTTGTTCCACTTCGTGTTCGATTATGGGCTCTTCCAGCTCGATTGCTGGCGCAACTTCTTCGGCTGGACGAGCCGCCCGCTTAACCACACGAACAGTTCTTTTAACTGCCGTTTCTTTTTTCGGGAAGTATTTGTTGCGGATCTTTTCGGCCAACTCTTTTGAGACAGAGTTGGATGGAACGCTAACGTCGACTCCCTCGCGACGAACCTCTTCAATTAGTCGCTTGGTATCGAGCTTCAGTTCCTTCGCCAGATCATAAATGCGAATTTTGGAGGTAACTGCCATGCACTCCTTCCGGGCGCTGCCGGTCGCGCGTTTACTTCTAAGTGATCAAGAACTCTCGCTCTTGACCACTTCGACGTGCGCTCAGAGGAGCAACGCCAGGTGGCGGAGCGAGCAGCGAGACTCACTGGCCACGCCAGTGAGCTCGCTGGGGTTACTTCGCTGCATCTTCGGAAGCATCTTGCTTCTCTTCGTCATTGCTCTCGTTCGATGCAGCATTCTCGGATTCGAGAGCAGGTGTGGTTGATAGTTCAGGGCCGTCGGCCGTTGCGGCTTCCAGCTCGGCTTCTTCACTCTCAGCAATTTCCTCGAGTGAAAGACCGTTTTCATCAAGATCTTCGGCGTATTCGACGGCCGCCGCGCCGGTAGACGTAATGTCCGGAGCTGGAGTAACAGTGTCAGGACGCAAGTCTCGACCGGTCTCCTGTAACACCAGTTCGTCGGCCGTTAGCGGCTCGGTCTCGGTTACGGCCACCGGGTCTGCAGAGTGTCGCGCAAGGATGTTTTCCTCGGCGGTGAACGGAGGTCTTGACTGTACGGCTTCGTCGTAACCTTCAGCTGTCATCTCGTCGGACGGCGCGACTTCGGTTGCTTCCGCCGACTCATCCAGTTCGGCTGACACGGCGTATGCTTCGGTTCCTTGCTCGGCGTATGCTTCCGTTCCTTCCTCAGCGTATGCTTCTGTTCCTTCTTCTGCCCCTTCGGCCGTTTCTGGGTGCAGCGTTCGATCGCGCATTGCTATCACCGCGCGCGCTTCATTCAAAATGATTTCAGCCTCGTCTAAACTCAGATCGAGAAACTCGACGAGGTCGTCGACTGACGTCTGAGCGAGCGAATCGATATCGTTAATACCGTGCTCGGCCAATGCTTCAGCCTGCGCCGCAGTAACACCCGCGATCGCAGAGAGGGGAACTGACTCGCCGGACGCAATGAGTGCACCCATCTGTTCCGTAACTTCGCGCTTGATCTCTTCTTCGCTGCGGATGTCGATGTTCCAGCCAACAAGTTTGGTGGCCAGACGAACGTTTTGACCGCGCTTGCCGATCGCCAACGAAAGTTGGTCCTCGTTGACGATCACTTCCATTTGTCGATTCTCAATATCGGTAATGCGAACCTGATTAACTTTCGCCGGCGAGAGTGCATTCGCAGCGAACACGGAAGGCTCGTCGGACCATTCGATGATATCGATTTTTTCGCCGCGCAATTCGCGAATGATTGCCTGAACGCGAGACCCCTTCATGCCGACGCAAGCACCGACCGGATCGACGTCGCGCTCGTTTGACATCACAGCAATTTTCGCGCGCTCGCCCGGTTCTCGGACGGCGGACTTGATTACGACAGTTCCGTCGTAGATCTCAGGGACCTCCATCTCGAACAATCGCAGTAAAAGCTCGGGAGAGGTTCTGGATACTTCGACCTGCGGCCCTTTTGATTCTTTCGACACGTTATTGATTACCACTCGAATCCGCTCGCCTTGATTCCATTGCTCGCCGCGAGACTGCTGCGAGCGCGGAAGTATCGCTTCGAGATTTCCAAGGTCAACGATAATGTTCCCGCGCTCGAACCGTTTGACATAGCCATTAACGAGATCGCCTATCTTGTCGATGTACTGCTCATAGACGTTACTGCGAACGGCGTCACGAACTTTTTGAAAGAGAATCTGCTTGGCCGTTTGTGCTGCAATCCGTCCCAACTCCTCCATCGGCAACGGCAGAAGCAAAGCGTCGCCTAACTCCACCTCATCGCCGGCGAGATCACGAGCTTCTTCGATCGACAGCTCAGTGGCTGCATCCGTCACTTCATCGACAACAACCTTCGAGGCTGACAACTCGATGCCAGTTTCAGGGTTCCAGTCGACTTGAATATCCTCGCCCGACCGGAACTGTTTCTTGGCCGCAGCGCGAACTGCTTCCTTCATCGCCTCGATCACCAGGTCGCGTTCGATGCCTTGTTCCTGACAGAGGGCCTCGATGTTTTGGGCAATGGATGAGCTCATTGTGATCTCTAGCTGTCGGCTCGGCGGTTGTTACCGGCCGGCGCGCTTAAATTCTTCCTCGACGTCGATTTCAATGTTTGCTTTGCCGATCCAATCAAGCGGAATGTTAACGCGGCCGCTTGTTTTGTCTTCGAAGATCACTTCGTTGCCGTCAACGCCAATCAACCGGCCGCGAAAGTTGCGCTGGCCGTTGATTGGTTGAGTCGTCTTTACTTTTGCGAGACTGCCGGCAAAGCGCTCGTAGTCAGCTCGCTTGTAAAGGCCTCGCTCAAGTCCGGGCGACGATACTTCCAGCGTATAGCTGGCGTGAATGAAGTCTTCCACGTCCAGAATCGTGCCCATATGAAGACTCACTTCTGAGCAGTCCTCATGAGTAATGCCGTTTGGCTTGTCAATGAATACGCGGACTATAGGCTTGTTCTCGGGCCCGACGACTTCAGCGTGAACCAGCTCGAGGCCGTGATCGATTGTCACCCGTTCGGCGATCGCCTGCACCTTTTTTTCAATCGAATCAGGACCCATTGTCACGCTCCCGCAAGCACTGTCGCCCAAAATAAAAAGTGGGCGCGAACCCACCGGACGGAACCGCCGTGCTTCGAGCAAGCCGTGAATTATACGGAAAGGGTTTCAGGGAAGCAAGCTGCCTTCAGTCGCGGTATTGGGGTAATTGTGTGTCACCCAACCCGGAAAATTGAACCGCCAAGACGCCAAGCTGCGTTAACAACGAAGTCCAGTCGAAAACCGAGGTCTCTCGCCATTCGACCCCTCTTTACATTCTTGGCGTGCTTGGCGTCTTGGCGGTTTGATTTACTCCTAACCGGCTTCCACTTAGAAGCGGTTTTGGACTATGATTCCCCAGCCTCCCAACGAATCTCAAACCCCTGTTCCACCGGCCCCCAAAACATCTGTTCCCGCCGCCCCCAAACCTTTAGGACCCGCAACCGTCTACCGTCCAAACGCCAGCCGTGCTGCCCGACGGCCGCTGTAAAACTTCGGGGCATCTGTCCCTGTCCGACAAGCTTTAGCTTGTCGAAAATGACGACAAACTGAAGTTTGTCGGACATGCCGAGGAGGAACTGACATGCTTTCAACGACCAAGGCCCTTTCAGCCACGCTGTTAATCTGTCTGCTGCCAGCGCTTCAACCAATTTCACTGGCAGCTCTTCAGCCAATCTCAATTGCCCAGGAAAGTAGGGAGAAGGTTGAGGTCAAAGGAAGTCGCCCAGTGCTGTGGCGAGATCCAGGAAACATCCGTGTCCGAAACCTGCGGTATGGTCCAGGTTCACCACGCCTCGCTCCGCGACCACCGTTTAAGTTTCTTAAGGAGGACAAGACCGGAGAGTCACCAAAATTCGAGGTGCGAGACGTGCGTGGCGTCAGGTGGGTGGTGAAACTTGGACCAGAAGCACAGTCTGAGACTGTGGCAACACGTCTCGTTTGGGCGCCCGGCTACTTTGTCGAAGAGGCTTACTATTTTCCGCGAGTTCGCGTCAAAGATCTGCCAAAGCTTTCGCGTGGACAAAAGTTTGTCGAAGGCAGATCGATGATTCGCGGTGCGCGCTTTGAACCAAGGCGAGATGGCGTCACGCGAGGCAAGAACTGGGACTGGAAGAAGAACCCATTTGCTGGCACGCGCGAGTTGGACGGATTGAAAGTGCTCATGATCCTTCTCAACAACTTCGACGCGCGAGCGGCTAACAATGTCATCCTGCATCAAAGTCGTTCACGCGATGAAGTGCGTTATGTAGTTTCGGATCTGGGAGCTACGTTAGGACGTGCTGGAGGCTTGGGCGGCACGCGCACAAAGAACAACTTGAGGGATTTCCTTTCGACGCGATTCGTGACCGGAGTCGAAGACGACGGCACAGTCGAATTCGATTATGACACTCGCCCGACAAAGCTCGGCATGTTAAGCATCGTGTACCCGCCCTATTACTTTGGTGAAGTTAAAAAAGAGAAGGCAATGCGTGGCATTCCGATCGAGCACGCTCGTTGGATCGGTTTTCTGTTGTCGCAGTTAACGGACGAGCAGCTACGGGATAGTTTTCGCGCCGCCAATTATGACCGCAACACGACGGAGGCATATGTGAGATCGCTCCGGCAGAGGATCAATCAGTTGACGCGGCTGAAAGAGTAAGTATTCATAGGCCGTCACTTGGATGGTGACTTAATTTGAAGTACAAGAAACGATCCACTAAGTCACACGAAACAACACCAAGGTTTTCTTAGTGGGGTTTCATGTTATTTCGTGGATCGTTTTTCATTGCTGAATTAGGCACTACCGCAGCTGCCACGATTTAATACCGTCGATTGGATAAATCAGCATCAGGATCTCGAGCAGCAAACTGTCTTTGATCCAGACCAGTAAGACTATTTCTGTGACTGCGAATATTAAGGCGGTCTTGCGAAAGCCCAGCCGCTTTGCGATCACAAATCCAATAACGCAAGTCAGAATGTCCCCGAGTGAATTCGCAATAGAATCGCCCTGATAACCCAGAGCGGCCGTAGCCTCGCGATAGCGATCAATTACAAACTGCGTATTCTCGATTACCTCCCAAACTGCCTCCATCAGGATTGCGATTGAGAGCTGCAGCGATGCTGACACGCGAGGCAGAGCGATCATCAGCAACCAACAGAACGCGAAGCCGTGCAGCACATGTGTGAATGAATAAGGATCGAGTAGGTGCTGCGAGTTGTGCATGCTCCAGGCGTCGCTGGTCCAAGGGAAAGGCTGACTGCACGCGCACCACCACCGCCGGCCTTGGTACTGAAGTTGAAACGTGGCCGCGAGAAGGACGGCCGGCATTACAACCAACGGCCACGGATATCGATTGGATGATTGCGACATTTCATTCACACCCGGCTTCAGCCGGGTGTCTGAGCCATTTCATAATCGAAAACCGTTTCAACGGTTTCCATGAACCTGCTGTGTCACGAGGGCGCGAATCGTAAACCGTTGAAACGGTTGTCTCGACCGTTAAGGCCTCAAACACCCGGCTGAAGCCGGGTGTGAATGAGACGGTTTCGGTCTCTCGATTTCTCTTTCTTAGCGGGCACTGTCCATAAGTATATAGTCCGATAAAGATTGCCTTTCCAAGGCACCCTAACCGTTTGCTCAGGCTCCCAATCGCCCATGTGAAAATCGTGCGAGACAATGCGCGTTCCAGGTCTCAACTCTCTCAAGAGTTTCGGCCTCAACAGCAGGTTGATTTTGTTCGAGAGGTAGAGCGTCACGACAGTCGCTTCTCTGATGTTAGTCCGAAACATGTCGGCGTTGCTGAAAGTCACAAGCGCGGACACCTCTGTCGCGCGCGCGCGTTCTCGAGCTACCTCAACCATTTTCGGATCGATTTCAATGCCTACAGCGCGGATGCCGTACTGTTTCGCCGCGGCAATCGCGATTCTTCCATCACCGCTGCCGAGATCGTACAAAACATCGCCCGGCTTGATGTTTGCGAGGCGCAACATCGCTGCCACCGTCTCGTCCGGCGTGGGGTAATAAATCACGTCTGGCCGTCTTAACGGTTTGCTGCGTGCCGGTGGCCGCTGCGCCTGCGACTGGATCAGAAAAGTTGATGCGATGGATGGCTCGTAAGAGACTAAGAAGAAGAGTAGTGTCGCAATCAGCACGATGTGTTAAGATTGGAGCGCCCTAACAACCTCTCGCGAAATCAGCAGTATATCCAAGGAAGGTCTCGAATGGTTCGTAAATCTATTTCCCTTTTTACGGTATTGGCGCTTGCTGCGATCTTTATTTACGCTCAGGACGCAGATAAGAAATCTGCCGAGATTACGGGTTTCTTAATTGATAATCATTGCGCGACGGGCATCGATCAAAAGGACCGCGACCATCCTGTCTCCTGCTCACTCATGGCATCGTGTAGCGAGAAAGGATTCGCAGTTGTCGCCAAAGATACTCTCTACAAGCTTGACGAGGCTGGGAATAAACAGGCCCTCGAGATCGTCAAGACTACCAAGACCAAGAAGAGACTCGCGGTCAAAGTTGTCGGGACGTTGAAAGAGGGAGTACTGCACGTCGATTCGATATCTGAAGTCTTATAGCGAGCTTACAGAACCGCGAGCGCCAACGGAACCGCGAGCGCAGCGAGCGGGTGACGTCGATGCAAGATTTCGCTTGACCCGCTCGCTGCGCTCGCGGTTCCGACTACACACTCAGTTTCGCTTTAACCGCGTCGCTCACCGCGCGCCCATCGGCATTCTTCCCGACCAGCCGAGCCTGAGCTGCTTTCATTACCTTACCCATATCCTTCATCGAAGTTGCGCCTGTTTCCGCAATCGCCTCGGCGACAGCCGTGTCAATTTCATCCTGCGAGGCTGCCTGGGGGAGGTAAGCATCAATCACATCAATTTCAGCTTGTTCTTTGCCGGCTAGATCCGTCCGGCCCCCCTTCTCATATTGCTCGATCGAGTCCCTTCGCTGCTTCACCATCGACCGCAGCAACTTCACCATCTCATCGTCATTGAGCTCGCCGCCTTTTTCAATCTCGCGGTTCATGATTCCGGCTTTGACCATGCGCAGCGTGGAAGTGCGCGCTGCGTCCTGAGCTTTCATCGACGCTGTCAAGTCGGAAACGATTTGTGCTTTTAGGCTCATGCGTACGGTTCTCCTGAGCCGCAAATATACAGCATAGAGATAGGTTGGGTAGTTGAATAGAGCGAAAGTGATAACTTCCCGCGAAGGATGCGCAAGTTTTGGGAGCCTGCGAAGCGGGCGAAAGCGTAGAGCCTGGGGCGTAAGCCCCAGGTAAAGCGGTTGATTGAGGCTGAGCCCGCGGAGCGGGCGAAAGAACATTCATAAATTGCGCTGTCGCCCGTTTCACGGGCTGCAAATTTCTTGGCTTTGTCGTTCCTGGGGCTTACGCCCCAGGCTCTACGCTGTCGCCTGCTTCGCAGGCTCATCGAATGCTAAGGAATGAAAGATGGGATTTTTATATTCCCAAGGAATGAATTGCTCTGAAGCACAGCGCAGAGCTCAGCGGTCATTAATCGATGGCCCATGTGATTCGGGTGAATGAGTTCGCCAAACCAGCCATCGTTCGCTGGGGACGCCGCTTCCGTCAGCTCGCGCACTTCGACGAAGCGAATGTTCATCCGTTGCATGGCTGAACGAAGAGCAGAGCGATAGCGGACCATGAGCTCGCCTTCAGCGGGGTTCGTTGTAACATCGCGATAGGGTGCTGCAATCACTATCACGCCTGCGCCACGCTCGCGCGCAAGGCTGACGATGCCACTCATGTTTTCGACGTATTCCCGTTCAGAGACTCGAGACACTGGATTGCGGCGTGCCGTGGTCGCGTTGCCTGGTGAACGCAGCCATTTTGTTGCGTGAGCAAACGCCTGGCTATGATCGATCATCCAACGCACTGCCACGGCAGACCAATTGACTCGTACGGACTCTCGATCGGGCACGTCACTCTTGCTGGCATCATTCCAGCCAAAACTCACAGTGAGCAGGTCCGGTTTCAGCCAATCGATATCTCTTTTCAACCAGGCTAATCCCTGATGGCTTGTGTAGCCGGGTACCGCCATCGTGATGACTTCGATATCACGACCCGGATTGGCTTCGCGCAAGTGCTTCTCCAATAACATCGGGTATGGTAGCCACGAAGGATCGTATTCCGTCGGGCGCTCGGGCCAGACGGGTGGCACACGATAGCCGAAGGTTACAGAATCCCCGAGACAAACAATGCGGATTGTCCCCGGCGCCTTTCGTGTGAGCTCCTGGTTCGCGCGTAGGTATAGAGAGCTAACTTTGGGGTCCGGCGGGCTGATGCGTACATGATGAGAGTTAGTGGAAACGGGAGTGAAGTCCCAGTATACGTCATTAAGGTTTGGTCTAAGCCGCCACAACAGAAGTGGATCACCCTCAAAGATGCCGGATTGTCCCTCGTTCGCTACCTGAGCCTTCTGCTGCACCGTGTTAACAAAGAGATCAAGGCTCGACACATGCGGCATCGTGATGCGCACAACTAGCTCGACTGCTACGAGCACGCCAATGAAGAGGACATAAATGATTAAGAGATAGATGAGACGGCGCTTCAGAGGGATTCTAGATGCAGATTTCGAAGCCACCATCCGGGTAGTGATGCAGTTAAAAGTGTTAGCGAGTCTCATTCAATCACCGGGCTTCAGCCCGGTGATTGCGGACTCTTGCAAAAAGGAACCGTTTAAACGGTTTCCGGCTACTTTGACCTAAGGAGCACCGCGCTGAAGCGCGGTGTGAATGAGAATTTAGCAAACTGCATTACTCTCCACCATCCGCAATTTCTAGCGAGCCACGCCAGATTTCGTTAAGATTAAGAACGATTCTGACCTGCCTCGCTTCATAACTGCAACGTCGGCAGAGGACGTTTTTACAAGATTCACAGAATGGCCCACCAAGTATTCATCAGTTATGCGATCGAAGACAAATCAATTGCGGACGCAGTGTGTAAAGCTCTGGAGCAGGGAGGAGTCAAGTGTTGGTATGCGCCGCGTGATGTTCCCTATGCGGTCGACTATGAGGAGGCGATTGTTGATGCTATCGCAGAAAGCAAATTGATGTTGCTGGTTCTCTCCTTACATTCAAATGATTCGAAGCACGTCAAGCGAGAGGTCCAAAATGCATCTAGAGAAGAACCTCAGGTGCCAGTACTCCCATTTCAGATAGAAGACGTCGCACTGAATAAGTCTCTCAAATACTACATCGGTTCGGTGCATTGGCTGAGCGCGCTAACTCCTCCGCTCGAAGATCATCTTGAAAAGCTTGTTGGTTACGTTCAGCAGAGGTTACCGGAGGCTTCCCATGACTCAGAAGCTAAAGAAGCGGTGCCCGCAACGCCCCGTCGTATCAGAGGTGAAGATGAAGTCAGCGTGAAACGGGAGTTGTCTCAGACCCAGACATCAGAGGACCCTTCTGCATCGTGGGACGGAATGTCCGACAAACTTCAGTTTGTCGACAAGCTGAAGCTTGTCGGACATTTACCCGAGAACAGAACAAAGAAGTGGATGCGATTTGTGGAGATCGC
>DATEDU010000278.1:0-10185 GCA_035281525.1 Pyrinomonadaceae bacterium
GAAGGCACTGACCTCAAGCGAACGGTTGGTGCGGATGTTTCAGGCGTCGGCGGGGAAGTCGCTGGTCAACGTCGCGACTGACGGCGAGACGTACGGGCATCATTTCAAGTTTGGCGATCTGTGCCTGGCGCATGTGTTGACGGTCGAGGCGCCGCGCGAGGGTTTCTGGATCACAAACTATGGAGAGTTTCTCGACCGGTATCCGCCGGAGCATGAAGTCTCGATCAAGAGTGGACCGCAGGAAGAAGGCACGTCGTGGAGTTGCGAGCATGGTGTGAGTCGTTGGATGCGTCACTGCGGGTGTCACACGGGCGGCGAGTCCGGTTGGAATCAGGAGTGGCGCGGGCCGTTGCGCGTGGCGCTGAACTATTTGCGCGATCGCACGGCGGAAGGATTTGAGGAACTCGGGAGCAAGCTGTTTAAGGATCCATGGGACGCGCGCAAAGCTTACGTCGACGTTTTGTTAAAGCGACTCGCGCCGAGTGAGTTTCTCGCTCAGCATGCACAGCTTCCACTTGCGCCGTACGACGAGGTCCGCGCCTTCACCTTGCTCGAAATGCAGCGGAACGCGTTGTTGATGTTTACGAGTTGCGGCTGGTTCTTCCACGACATTTCCGGCATCGAGACAATTCAGGTCTTGAAATATGCCGCGCGGGTGATCGAGTTGTCGGACCATCTCGGTCTTCCGTCACACCGAAAAGAGTTTTTGGGTAGGCTAGCCGAGGCACGGAGTAACATTGCAGAGAAGGGAACCGGGGCGGATATCTATGTGCTCCATGCCGAACCAACAGATCCTTGGCCCACATCTGAAGGACGATGGTCTGACAATTCGTGTCTTCCGGCCTGACGCCGAACAAGTCGAAGCTCTCATCGGCAGACGGCGTCCGATCGTGATGGAGAAGATCGATCCGGCTGGACTGTTTCAGGTTTTTGTACCACGGATTAAGAAAACTCCTTCGTATCGTCTAAAAATCCAACGCGCAGGCGTTACAACTACCATCCACGACCCGTACAGCTTTCCATCGACCATCAGCGAGCTTGACCTTCACTTATTTGCCGAAGGCAAGCACGAACAGATCTACAACAAGCTCGGCGCGCACGTAACAAAAATCGGAACGGTGAAGGGCGTCGCGTTTGCCGTGTGGGGGCCGCACGCTTCAGGTGTGAGCGTCGTCGGCGACTTCAACAACTGGGACGGGCGTGTTCATCAGATGCGCATGTTGGGTAGTTCCGGAGTTTGGGAGTTGTTCATTCCCGATCTGACCGCAGGCATCCTTTACAAATTCGAGATTCACCAGCGGCGGAATGCTCCGTTTCTCAAAGCCGATCCGTACGCGCAGCACACAGAGATTCCGCCCGACACCTCATCAATCGTTTATCAATCGACGTACAAGTTTCGCGATGTGATGTGGATGAAACAACGCGCTTCACGCGAGCATTTTCGCGAGCCTCTTTCGATTTACGAAGTGCATTTCGGATCGTGGCGGCGAAAGCTCGAGGGGAGCAAGGGGGCAACGAATCAGCCGTTCACTTATCGCGAGATGGCGCAGCCTTTGGCTGATTACGTCACGCAGATGGGGTTCACGCACGTCGAGTTTTTGCCGTTGAAAGAACATCCCTATGGTCCATCGTGGGGTTATCAGGTCAGTTACTACTACGCTCCCTCCGCGCGCTATGGAACTCCCGACGACTTTCGCTATCTCGTCGACTACCTGCACCAGCGCGGTATCGGCGTGATCATGGACTGGGTGCCGGCCCACTTTCCGAAAGACGCGTTTGCGCTAGGGCGTTTCGATGGCTCTGCACTGTACGAGCATCTCGATCCGCGAAAAGGAGAGCATCCCGATTGGGGCACTTACATCTTCAACTACGGGCGTAACGAAGTGCGCAATTTCCTGCTGGCGAACGCGCTTTACTGGTTCAAGGAGTTTCACCTCGATGGACTGCGCGTGGATGCGGTGGCGTCAATGCTTTATCTCGACTACAGCCGGAAGGAAGGTGAATGGGAGCCGAATGTTTTTGGTGGGCGCGAGAACCTCGAGGCGATCTCGTTCTTAAAAGAGTTGAATGAGACAACGCATCGCGAGTGTCCGGGGACGATGATGATCGCCGAGGAGTCGACCGCGTGGCCCGCTGTCAGTCATCCGGTTTACGCCGGTGGTCTCGGGTTTGATTTCAAGTGGAACATGGGTTGGATGCACGACACGCTCAAATACTTTCAGACCGATCCGCTGTTTCGCGCCGGCAACCATAATGCGCTGACGTTTGGGTTGGTCTATGCGTGGAGCGAGAACTTTGTACTGCCGTTTTCACATGATGAAGTCGTGCACATGAAGGGCTCGCTGCTGAACAAGATGCCGGGCACGCAGGAGCAGAAGTTTGCGACGTTGCGGGCGTTGTATGCGTACATGTGGGCGCATCCGGGAAAGAAGTTGTTGTTTATGGGCGGTGAGTTTGGGCAGTGGCGGGAGTGGACCGAAACCGAGAGCCTTGATTGGCACTTGTTGGACCAGCCGTTACACAGTGGCGTTCAGACGTTGGTGCGCGATCTGAATCGACTCTATCTCGATCGCGACGCTTTATGGCACGCAGATGGTGAAGCTGCGGGCTTCGAATGGATCGACGTCGACAACGCCGCGGAAAACATCGTCGCCTTCGTGCGCCGCTCACCGCAGTCTGAAAAGGAATTGGTCTGCGTCGGAAACTTCTCCGCTGTCACGCGCCAAGCGTATCGCTTAGGCGTTCCTCGCGAGGGTTATTACCGCGTTCTTGTTAACACGGATGAAGAAGAATACGGCGGCCGCAGCGGCTCTACGATTCACGATTTAGAATCCGAACCCATCACCTCTCACGGCCGCGCGCATTCAGTTCAGATAGACCTTCCACCCCTAACCACAGTCTGGCTGGGGTAGTTTTACTTACTTCTTCTCTAACCGCTGCTGCCTGCCTCTAGTGGAGGCAGGGGAAACCGTACCGGGTTCCGCCGGTACAATTTTAAAAACGTTTCGCGCAGAGATTTTTATTGACGCGCTCGGTTGCAGACTGCCGAATTTTCAGATCGGTGTTCTGAACTGTGATCAGTATTTCGAACTGTCGGAGAGTCCGTTTAAGTTATAGATCTCATATTTCTTCATCGTGAGGTTGTGAGGAACGCGGTAATGGGAAGCTGCTAGCTTCCAGTTTTTGGAATGGGATCTGCTTTGAGTTGAGCAGAGTCAGATGTTCGGTTGCAACACCATATGAGTTCTCTCGAAAACAAACTACGGGAAGACCGCTTTTTGCCAATGCGAGGAATCCGATAGCGTCGTGTTCGGTATCTGAATGTAAATCATGAGGTTTCTCCGTTGGTACCGTAACTTTCAGATATCCAACAATTGTTTTGGCTCCTTGGAGAAAATATAGCGCGATCCAATGAAGACAGTGGTATAGTCCTGCGCGATATTTCCCGTTTCTGCTCCCGCGTTAGTCCTCAAGCCTTACGAACTTTTCGCGAGTGGCAGCTACAAGTTAACAAATCATTAGGGACAAATTATGGCAAATACCCCCTTTACAGTCGCCGACTATCTACTCACCCGATTGAAGCAGCTCAACGTCACGGAGGTCTTTCAGATCCCGGGCGATTACGTGAGGAATTTCACCACGACGCTGGAGAACTTTGATGGTGTCAGGGCCATTGGCTGCATCAACGAACTCGATGCTGCTTATGCAGCCGATGCCTACGGGCGCACCAGAGGACTGGCAGCCTGCTCGCTCCAATATGGAGTGAGCACCTTTATCTCCCTGAACGCCATTGCGGGCGCTTACGTCGAACGCAGTCCCGTAGTAGTCATCAGTGCAACGCCGGGCTCTGATGCACGACGCATCACCGATATGTATGGTGTGCTCTATCATCACTCGACCGGCAACCTTGCAGCCGAGGTGGAGATTTACAAGCAAGTCACTGTGGGTGCTGAAACGTTAAGCACTTCAGCCGGCGCGGCGGAAAAAATCGACAACCTGCTAATCGAATGCATTACGCACAAGCGGCCAGTTTACATCGCCTGTTACAAAGAGGTCTGGGCTGAACCTTGTCCCAAACCATCCAACAAACCCTTGCAGCCGCGGAAACTAACGAGCGAACCGTTGGCACTTGAAAATGCTGTGAACGAGGCGTGGACAATGATCACCGCCGCGAAGAATCCGATGATCTTCGCAGGCGTGGAAGTGCTTCGTTATGGCCTCGCTGACTTATTGCAGAAGATCATCGACGCCAGCGGCTTCCTTTACACCACCACGACACTTGGCAAGACAGTACTCGATGAAGGGGGCAAGAAGTTTATCGGTACCTATTCCGATGCGGCCTCGATCGAGAGTGTGCGCAACTTGATACCGCAAGGCGATTGCTTTCTGACGTTCGGCACGATCATTACCGACGATTACCTGGAGTTCATCGAAAGCAAATACGCGAACATGGTGCTCGCTACCTCCGAACAAATACGGGTCGGATATTTCATTTACGAAGGCGTAACCATGAAAGACCTCATGGAAGCGCTGCTCGATCGCTTCAAAGAGACGAAAGGTTATCCGCTTTCAACAGTGGCGCCGCCCCAACCACACTATCCGGATCCGTGGGCCGCGAATTCCGATCCTAAGTACAACGACAAACCCGACATCATTACTTACAACAGGTTCTTCCAGCATTCGATGAAGTTCCTACAGGACAACAATCTTCTCGACAAGATTGTGATGACCTTTGGCGTCAGCTCTTCGCTTTACGTAGCAACAAACGCCTATGGTTTGAAGCAGAACAGTTTCATTGGCTCCGCCGCGTGGCAGATCATCGGCTACGAAACAGGCGCAGCTTCCGGTGCACAACTTGGCAGTGGAAAACGGGCATGGACTGTCGCCGGCGATGGTGGCTTCATGATGTGTTGCCAGTCGCTGTCGACGCTTGCCAGAAACAATCTCAACGCGGTGATTTTTGTGATCAGCAACGGTGTGTATGCGATCGAACAGGTATACGTCAACATTGCCGCCTTTAAATCCGGGCCGAGCCACAAGTTTGACACGTTCGACATCTTGCCGAAGTGGGACTACATGGCTCTTGCGCAAGCGTTCGGCGCAAAAGGATACCGCGTCTCAACTATCAAAGAGCTGAACGCAGCCTTGAATGACATTAAGAAACTGACGAAACAACCGGCACTCGTCGAGGTGATCGTCCCGGAGAAAGATCTGCCGCTACAGATGTACCGGCTCGGGGTCGAACCGTCATAGTCCTATACGTTCCCAGGATAGGACTGATTGAATTTCTAAAAAGGATCAACTCATGAAGAAAAAATATTCAATCTTCGGCGCAGGCGCCGCCGGACTCTACACTGCATGGCGGCTGTTGGACGGCAAACCCGCCAACAAAGGCGATCAGGGGAAACTATTAAACAAAGGCGACGTTCTCGAGTTATACGATTGGGGCAAATACGACTTCTCAAAAGCTTTTCCGGGAACGCGCCCGGCCGGCGCGCGCGTCTGCACTCACCACTACAAGAACGACAAGAAAAATTCCTACGTCGAACTCGGCGGCATGCGCTATGCAGACTGGGATGGCAATGACAGTGGCACGAGCCCCGGACATCGATTGGTCACAACTGTGATCGAAATGCTTGGTCTCAAGAAGTATTCGGTGCCGTTCAATGCGTCGACCAATCCGCTGTATTACCTGCGCACGCGGAATTTTTATTTGAATGACGTCACTTCAAATAATCCCGCACCTTACAACGTAGATCATTACGGCGGCGCTACTTCTCCCGACACCGGGTTCACTGTGCTTCAGAACGTAGCATTGACATCTGCCCAGGCGACGAACATGACCCGCGCGCAATGGTGTGATTTCTACAAAAACGGAACGATCAATGTTGACTTGCCGGAGTCGTCCGTTTTTCAAAAAGGCGATCGCATGACGGATATCGGTTACTGGGACCTGATGTTCGATCAGTTGGGGCCTGAAGGCTTTGCTTATACGGCGGACGGAAACGGCTACACGTCGAATATCATCAACTGGAACTCGGCGGATGCGATTCAGGCCAACAACGAGTTCGGCCCTGGAGCTGAATACAAAACGTTGACCACGGGTTATTCAAGTGTGTCCAATGCTTTGTTTGACGCCATCGTAAGACTGACGAAAAGCAAGGGTGTTGACTTCAAGTATTATCCCAACACGCGCCTTCACTCGATTCTCCAGATCGACAAAGTGATCCACTACACGATCGCAAAGCGCGACAATCCCAACAAGAAATCAGGCTCGGGCACCACGGATGCAGCGTGGCTGGCCATGCCGCGCTATGCGCTGGATCTCGTGTCGCAGGCCACGCGCTATGAAGATCACAAAGGGCTCGATGTGCTCAACCACGAGAAGGTCCAGTTGTATCTGGAGTCTGCCATTCTCCAGCCATCGTACAAGGTTGGCATGTTCTTCAACTCGGCGTGGTGGATCGATCCCACAAATCCTCCTCCTTACCCGGCGCCAATCATCGCCTACGAAGTGACTGACGACGTGCTCGCGCAGTTGACCGCGACGGGTTTTCCTAAAAAATACATCCAGAAGATCCGTAACGCGACGAATCCGCAGATAGTTGAGATTCCTTACACGCCTGCGTCCAGCTTTATCCAGGCAGTGGAACAGGCCATACAGGAACGGCTAACGGTGACGGAGGAAGAGTCGCTGCTGAATCTATCTCAGCGCAACACGATTGGGCCGAGCATTACCGATACGCCCATACGCATGATTGTCTATTTTGGAAATAATGCTATGGACCAAAACCAGGCTCCGGTCTACGGTATTCTTGCCAGTTACGACGACGAGCAGTTCACATCGTTTTGGCAGGAACTGGAGCTGGGACCTGAAAGACAACGCAAGGTGCCGATTTCAGCAGACTATCAACCACTCGAGGGCCCGCGCAAAGTGCCTGACATCATGGTGAAGATGTTGCGCAAGCAGCTCGCGGCCGTGCACTTTGGGCCAAACTCAGATTACACCGCGGTGCCCCTACCCTTGGAAGCGACTTATATGGATTGGTCGTTGCCGCCGTTCAGTGCCGGCTATCACGCCTACGCAGCTCACTACGATATCTGTGACGTGCAGCAGAAGATTCGCAAGCCGTCGCAGTTGATCGATGGAGCAGACGCGAACATTTTCATCGTTGGTGAGACTTATTCAAATGATCAGGCGTGGATGGAAGGCGCATACTGCACGGCTGAATCAGTGCTGAATGATTTCTTTGGAGTGAAGCCGTTAATCAATAACAAGAACTATCCGTTCATCTGCCCTTGCGGGTGAGCTTGGAAAGCGTCAGAACCACCTCGCGGATGGGTCAACGATGCGCACCACTCTGTGCTCGTAATGTTGACCCACCCGCTACCGCAGGTGGTACTGACCGCTTCAACCCATGCAAAATGAAACCTCAATTTACCTCATTCTCAGGGACGCGAGACTTGATACGGTTCCTTACGTCGTCCCATATGCGACCGTTTGGCACTAAAACCGTCACAAACGACCGGCCGCCATCACTGGCGGCTTCTGCCTTGGATTTATTAGAGCAACTACAGAAATGCTCCGCTTCTTCCAAATCGACATCGGTCTTGTAATCCGCACACAAAAAGTCTAGCTACGAAACGCTAGAGAGTCTAAAATCCCCACTCTCCCCAGCGTTGGTATACCACCTTCCTGCATACACGTCTGCCTTCACATCCCTCAATCCGGCATGGTGGGCAAGAAGATAGCCGCTGCCCATGTCACGCTGTTCGAAGTAAATGACTTCGGCTTCACCGATTGCAATCTCGCCAATGAAGACACTCGGATGCGTGGTTGTAAGGTATATTGCAGTGAACTCTCCGCGTTTGCTCGTATTTGACGTGATTTGGATTTCATAATCCGGCACCGCGGCTCGTGTGTCGAGTTCTCGATGGAGCAGCCATCTGCTGCCATTTGGAATACCTCCTTTTGGCTTTTCGATACGGTGTTCAGAGTTGAGAAGGTATTGCTCGTACAGACGCTTAGTTGCAGTCCATCGGAGGTCACAAAAGCGCCAAATCGCGAAGATGGTCAAGGCAAACGCGCCGATTGAGAACATCGCCTGAGCCTCGCGAGTGCTTACTAGCGCCGCCACCAGGAATACGAACACCATACTTCTGAAGAACTTCGAGTCGGCTTGAAGGCGATCAACTTCTGCGGCGCCGGCTGGCCTCGCCACGCGAATGTCAGAGAGACACCATTCATAATAATTCGTTCCTATTTTGTTGGCGTCCGTCTTTAGGCGAACCCGGGCGAGAAGGGTCTTCACGGCCTCTTCGTCGTTTTCGAGAGCATGGGGATCCAACTTTGCGGCTCGCTTATGAGACGGTCTAAATAGTCGGAGATAGATCGGGCCGTAAACATAATCGTCGAGAAGCTTACTGCCCATTGCATGTAAGAGGTGACCGACGATGTAGGACAGCACCAAAAACAGTACCCAAGATTGTGTCGACGTAGTCGGCAACCAGTTATTAGGCACATCGTCGATTAAAAAAGGACGGAAGAGAAATACAAGAGCAGCGCCAGGCAAAAGAATCGCGAAGAAATCGACAACACCAACAAAGAAGTCGGAGGGCTTTATCATGATTTAGCTACCTTGCGGCGAGTTCTTTAGTTATCTTTCTTTCGATACCTTCGGTTCTCTACCTTGCCCCGATTGCGGGCGTCGAGATTCCAATAACTTGAACCAAATCTGATTGATCGTATTCATGGTGAGAAGCCTATCGGAGTATGCAAGTCCGCAGAGGCTCAGGGCCAGCTCCAGAAACGGGCGCGAGGTTATTCCTGTTCGAAACAAAAGTCAATTTGTCGAATTACTTGCAATTGACTCACTAAAAATTTCGCCGATGAGGTGTCGTTGGAGTTTCTTTAGAACCCGATGAGAACTCTGAAGAGTTACTCAAACTTTGTTTAGCGAAGAACGGCGCTGCAGCGTATGGTTAGGCACCCATTGCGAGCACGATAATCTCGACGACTATTTTTGCGCTTTCGAGTGTCATGCTTCGGTGTGATCGGGCCGCATCGGGTTGTTATTAGTTGGGAGAAATTGCCAGTTACCGGCGGAGAAACTGCGTGTGCGTGGTAAGGCTATCATGTGAGCTTCCTTATGCAGTGGGAGTCAGGAAGAACACGGCGCACTCTATTACAGGTTGTCAGAGAAAGCAAAGTAATAAGGGAAGACACTGGTTTCCGCTAAACGAACTTCGAGTAACTCCTGCCCTGATTTCTGTTTCAAAGCAGGCGCCTCACAAAAAATTCATTGACGCGCTCGCCTGATTCAATTCAAAATTTCATCCAGTTGCCATTCTCATACCGTCGATTATGTATGAGAAGTTTAAGGAGCTGGACGGCACGCATCCGTGGCGGAATGTGAGTCCCGATGGTTATGTTGATTATCGGGCGCGTTACCGGCCGCAGGGGCGTGTTCTCTTTTTTAACTTCCCACTCGCTAAAGAGATGGGCCTCATCGCCGACGATCACCCGTCAAGCATCAACAAAGATCTCGAACAAGTAATCCTCGACACTTTCTCGCTGCGCATCATTAACGAGTACGACCTCGAGCACGGAACGAAGTTTCCACCGGAAAGCGTCCGGCCGAAACCGTTCATGGCCACGCGCTATCTCCAGACTCAACATCGAAACAAGCAAGGCAAGACGTCGGGCGATGGCAGAAGCATCTGGAACGGCTATCTGAGAAACGACAACCTGACGTTCGACATCTCGAGCCGCGGCACCGGTGCGACAATCCTCAGTCCAGGCGCCGTCGAAGCGAACACCGTGGTCGCGACGGGCGATACGACTTACGGCTATTCATCGGGTCTCGCAGAATTGGACGAGATGTTAGGCAGCGCCGTGATGTCGGAGATCTTTTACCGCCAGGGTATTCCTACCGAACGTTGTCTTGCCGTGATCGGCTTCCCTGACGGAACAGCCATCGGCGTCAGAAGCGCCCCCAATCTGATAAGACCCGCGCACATCTTCCGTTACCTCAAACAAAACCGGCACGCCGAAGTAAAAGCCTCAGTCGACTACTTCATTGACCGCGAGATCGAAAACGGCGTTTGGACCTTCAGCGACGATCCAGCCAAACGTTACGCAACCGCGCTCGACTACTTCGCCCGCAACTACGCAAAGCTCGCCGC
>DATEDU010000279.1:0-4955 GCA_035281525.1 Pyrinomonadaceae bacterium
GTCGCCAGCACGTCCTTGGCAAACTCGTCGAATAGGAGATGCAGATCGCGAAATAGCGGTCCATATGTTTGCCAGTGATAGTGTTTGTAGTTGCTGTAAAGGATGAACGCATTGGCGACTTGTCGCTGTAGGTGCTCGACGACTGCATTGCTCGGAGAGTTCTGTTGAGAGACTTCATTAGCCAGAGATTCTTTTTGACGTTTCTGCGCTGCTGCGCTGCTTCTGGTTATTTCACCCATCCTGTTTCTCCTTACGTATGGCGCATGTTGTCGCCATTATCCAAAACGACTCCATCAACTAACTCGGGCAACACTGGAGATCGGAAACGAAGCAGCGTCTTTGTTTCGTCAGCAGACTCAATTTCCAACGCCGCGTTCGCTCCTTCTGGAGTCTGTACAAGCCAAACATGTGTTGGCTCGATGACGGTATGTTTAACGTGATCCTTCGGAATCTTTCCCAGATTGATTGTTATTGCTTCAGACTTGCCAACTATCGGAGTAAGAGTGACGCTTTTAAGCGGCAACTCACCAGGTTCCGCTTGCGCGCCAATTTCCGGCCCGAAGGTTTCGAGCGTCGCAAGCCAGTCTTCATGCTGCCGGCTAAAGACGTCGAAAAAGGATCGCCATTCGCTACGCGGAATCTCTCGTGTCTCCATGTCGTTGGCCATCTCCTACACCCCGGTTGGAAAGGTCTCGGGTGGTTCACCACTCTCCCACACTGGATAACGTTCAAGTGGTTCGAGTGCACGAGTCTCATCAAAGTGGATAACTGCGTCGAATTGACGCGATAATCGGGCATCAAAATAGTGGCTCTGTCTCTCTGACTGCGGCAGATAGATAACGCCAATCGCTCGTTCCAATCTTGGCCCTTGAAGTGCGGTGGAAATCTGTTTGTTGTCACGCAGTGTCAAGAAAAACATGGCATTGTTTGTCTCATGAAATAGTGCTTCGTAACTTTCCTTCAACGCTGGGCGCACGCGTTTCCGTTCAGCCGGACCATCCCAGTCGGAGGCCGCCGTGACTGTACCGGTGTACGTGGTAAAGCCGATAAGGATGGCTTGTTCACCATACTTCTCACGCACTAGTTGGCCAACGTTGAGTTCGCCGTAATCCGCCATATAGGTCGCTCGCGCGTCTCCCAAATGTGAGTTGTGCTCCCACACAGCCACTTTTGGTTGTTGTCCCTGCCGATTCATGTAAGTCACCAGCGCATCTAGTGTTTCGGCCATATGGCGATCGCGCAGGTTCCATGATTCAACGCGGCCGCGAAACATCGTGCGGTAGTAGGCCTCAGCATTCTTAATTAGACGGGCATTCTGCTCGGCGAAGAAGAACTCATCCTGAGCGACGTGCCCATCACGGCTTGCGTAGTCATCTGCTCGTCTACGCAACTCCACAAGTTGACTTATAACTTCGCGTTCGCATGTCTCCGTTGTTCCAAAGGTAGAAGCGTACCCGTAAGCCTGCGTATCTTCGCCAAAGTGCTCGAAACACGAATACCGATAACGGGCGCGCTTCGCTGCTTCAGGATCGACCTTGTTGAGATAATTCAACACGGCTTCGATTGAGGTGTAGAGACTGTAAAGGTCCAAGCCGTAGAAACCAACTTTGGGCGCACTCGACGGCAATGACAAATTGTAGTCACGCAGCCATTCAATGAAATCGACGACAACAGTATTCCGCCACATCCAGGTGGGAAAACGTTTGAAACCACCGAGAGCCTCATTCGCATTCTCGTCATCGTTGAGACTGCGCACGTAGCGGTTTACGCGGAAGGCATCCGGCCAGTCGGCTTCGACCGCAATGACATTAAAGCCTTGCTCCGTAATCAAGCGTTTGGTGATCTCAGCGCGCTGGCGATAAAACTCATGTGTGCCGTGAGTTGCTTCACCGAGCAAGCAGAAATGGGCTTCACCAACAAGCTTAAGGAGGGGATCGTAATCGCGAGCTCCACCCTCAATAGGTTGTGCTCCTGCTTCTACGACGTCCGTTACCAGATTGAAATCTGTTACTGCCATAACTCTGTAGCGCGCTTACGAAGAATGCGCCAGCTCTTGTTCTTCCATTACGGTATATGGGTGCCTGGCTTGTTCGAGCAGCGTACGAACCTCTTGATCCGTGGTCTGCGAAAAGTCCTGATACCATCGTCCGACTCCGAGAAATCGTTGAGGCAACGCCGCGCAGATGATTTCATCAACACCCATACGATATTCGTCGCAGGTGTCCGGTGCTGAAACAGGAACAGCGACGACAATCCGGGCCGGGTTCTGTTGCCGAAGAGCAGCCGCGGCGGCGCGCATCGTTGATCCAGTTGCGAGGCCATCATCCACAAGAATCACTGTCTTGCCTCTGACGTCAGGCTCAGGACGACTGCCACGATATGCGCGTTCACGACGTTTCAACTCCCGCAGTTCATCTGCCGCGACGGCGTCAATCACATTGTCTGGGATTACCAGGTAATCAACCACGTCGTCATTAAGTACACGCACACCGCCCGTTGCAATCGCGCCCATCGCCAACTCTTCATGGCCCGGAACGCCGAGTTTTCTAACTAAGAAAATATCTAGCGGCGCCCCTAAGGCCTGCGCTACTTCGAAGGCGACGGGCACACCACCGCGCGGCAGCGCCAATACCAATAGATCATCGCGGTCAGCATAATGAACGAGTTGCGCCGCGAGATATTTTCCTCCTTCGCTTCGGTTGCGATAAATCATTGTTTTTTCTTTCCGCATCACTACAGCAGCGAAGACGACGCACACTCAATGTTGCATGATGCTCGCCTGTTTCTTTCCGAATACGTGCATAGCAATGGGTATCGTGCTTGCCAGCCCAGTTAAAAATAAGGACCAACCAAGCACCCTACGTCGTTCCTGCTTGAACTTATCGGCAAGCAGGAGGCCCGCACCAAATCCGATCGCTCCACGTGTCGCCGCGATCAACGCGAGTACGGGCACCCTGACACTCTTTGACTCCGAAATATTCAATGTCAACCTCCTTTTGAAACGTTAAGGAGCCACAGCCGACGCTGACTTAGTCGGTTCGGAGACCTCCTTCACCACTTCTCCCGCTACGCGGTCCCTGGTTTGAAGAGCGATGTCCGCGAGCGCTACGATCCCACAACAGGATCCGCCCGCATCGACTACAGGCACGCGCCTAATCTGATTCTCTTCCATTATCTTGCAGCACTCCTCGATCGACATTTCGGGTGTCACCGTCACACATGGTTCCGTCATGCAATCAGCGGCGATTGTTCCTAGCGGATTGATCCCTTTCGCAACTATGCGGCAGACGATATCGCGATCAGTTATTACTCCTATGGGAAGGTTGTTTGCCTTGTCGTTGACTACGGGTATCTCTCCGCAATCGTTATCTACCATCATCTGTGCCACTGCTGGAATCGGAGTGTCCGGTGTGCAGCAGACTGGATCGGCGGTCATCACTTCTTTTACTTGCATTACTTTCTTACCTCCAGAACTCAGATTAAAACATTGGTCGGGACGATGGGCGGCGTTGTGCTTTCAGTGGCATCTGAATGCAAATACGTCTGAAACCATTTGCCAGCCAAACGCGCAACCTCTTCCAGTGTTCCAGGTTCTTCAAATAAATGGGTTGCGCCGGGAACGATCTGAAGTTTCTTTTCGCAGCGCATGTGCGTAAGAGCTTCCTGATTCATGTCGATTACGGGATAGTCGAATTCGCCGACGATCAGCAGCGTGGGAGATATGACTTCGGACAGGGCTTCTTTGCCCGCCAGATCAGGACGGCCGCCACGCGAGACTACTGCGCCAACGCTTTCACGCAGTTCCGCCGCAGCGACAAGTGCCGCGCCACCTCCGGTGCTTGAGCCGAAGAAACCAATGTTCAAATGACCAAGGTCACCCTTAAGCCAATACGTCGCATCAATGAGACGTTGAGCGAGTAGAGCAATGTCGAAACGAAGGTGACGTGTATGGGCGTCGACGGCTTCTTCCTCTCTCGTAAGAAGATCGAAGAGCAACGTGCCGACGCCCGCCTCGCGTATCGTGCGCGCGACGAATTGATTACGCCGGCTGTGACGGCTGCTACCCGAGCCATGAGCAAATAACACTACGCCTTCCGCGCCGGTGGGAATACTCAAATCGCCCTCGAGGAATACTTTGCCAGAACGAATCTGCACATCTTGAGCGGAGGCAGTTTCGGTTTGGACCCCATAACGCATTTCTCTATCCTCCCGCCGCCAAACCAGCGGAGACTTCTCACTTCAGTGATCAGTCACACGCAATTAGCGATTTTCACGCCCTTTAGTGGATCATGGGTCGCAAATAAAATGCCAGCCGAACCTGCAAGGCGTTTCCCTATGGTTGGTTTCAATACTGTGCTTACGGAGCATTACTGAGGCTCCCATCCCATTTTGCGGAGCAGTTGATACAATCAAGTCAATTCATTGTGTGCAGTCGATCTCGGTTGTGTAGGGTTGAGGTACATTCACACACAGGAATCGAACACTGCTATTCTCGAAGTAAAGGTTATGCGGAGTGATAAAGAGTTGGCGGGACCCAGAGTTTCCAGACCGAGTTCATCGGTGTTGGGCTTTCGTCCTGTTGCCACAAACACCCACATGCTGTCGCTCGACGAGGCCAACCCGCTTCCCAACCTTCGCGAGTGCATGCGCGAGTGGAATTCCCGCCTGGCCCGCGCCGATAATTAATACGTCGAAGCTGGTGCGTTCGCTCATAAAACTGAGAAGTTCCTGATCGGGAAGGGAAGAGAGTGGCGGAGAGCGTTGCTTACCGATCCATTATCGTGGCGAGTCAGTATGCTTCGTGGCTCCTGGGCCAGTTACTACGGGTACGCTACTCCGTCCGTGCTTATGGTCCTGCCCATCTCTTTGAGCAGCGCTCGGAGCACTGCCTAATCCTTGCGCCCACCCACCAATCATTTCTGGATCCGTGGCTGCTGATGATCGCCCTCGACTAC
>DATEDU010000280.1:0-12379 GCA_035281525.1 Pyrinomonadaceae bacterium
GCAGTGCCGAAAAGCGCGGAGCGAGTGAGAAACTTTCTTCGGGATATCACGGATTCGGTTTCGACTGTTCAGGATCGACGAGCGTGAATCGGTCATCTGAAGTTGGTTTAATCGGACGGCCGGCGGCAGTTTCAGACTTCACATAATCCATGATTGCGTCGCGGATAGTTATACCGATTGGCTTTGCGTTTTTCCCCTCCTGCAAAATCGCATAATTCCCGCTTCCGAGTTTCAAAAGATAATCGATCGTTACAATCGTGTAAGTGGCTTCGGGATCGATCTGAATTTCCTTACCGTTTTGATCGACGAGCGCTACGCTGATCAATTGCGGTCTGTTTTCTTCGATGATTCGATATTTGATTCTCGCGCCAGATTGCGCATCTCGCCCGCTGGTGACGATCGACAACAGACGTCGAAGTTGTTCGCCAGTCAAATCAATCTCAATTAAGGCGTTCTCGAAAGGAAGCAGCTCAAAGATGTCGGCGGCTCGCAGCTCGCCTGCCGTGATCGTGTTCTTACGCAGGCCACCGTTGTTGGTGACGGCCATCACCACCGACTTGCCGAGTCGTTTGCTCGAATAAGCGCGAATACCATCGGCGACAAAGTTTCCCAGAGTGCCAGCGCCAATTGATGACTTGCTCAAGTCGCTCTCGAGTTTTCCGATTACGGCGTCGAGTGCTCGTACTTTCGCACTGTACGGCTCCAGCATTTTCTCGACTGCCGCATCGGCGGGGATCGTTGCATCGATAACTGTTTCGCTGACGCGGCTTTCACTTTTAGTCGATAAGGTGGTCTTCGTTGAGGTCCGCTTGTTTGCCGGCTTTCGTCTGCCTGAGGAGGTTCGTCTCGGTGCTGGGGTCGACTTACGTGCTGTAGTCGGCTCGACCGTGCACGGCTTTTTCACTTCGCACGGCTGAATTGTCTGAGCCTGCTGCGCGAAGACTTCCGAATGACCAAACACGAGCAACCCGAGCACGAAAAAGCATGCGAGCAACAATTTCGACGACACTCGTGTTTTATTTGCGTGCTGAATCGGTTTGGACATTGACGTTAAGGGAAGAGCTTGCATAGTATGTCGCACCACAGGCTCTTACGCAAAGGTATAATCGATTTATCATTCAACCTTTTTACACATGATCAGGAGATACTTTGGCTACCTCTTCTGCGCAACTACCGTCTGAGTTCACGAACCCGAATCTCGACGTTCTGCTTTCTGAGCAGGAGATTCAAACGCGTATCAAGGAATTAGGCGCACAGATCGCACACGACTATGCAGGTCTCAATCCGTTGCTTATCGGCGTGCTCAAAGGCGCGTGTTTCTTTCTTAGCGATCTGCTGCGAGCGATTGACACGCGACTGAGTATCGAGTTCATGGCCATCTCCAGTTATGGCTCTTCAACGCGAACATCAGGTGAGGTGAGAATCTTGAAGGATCTTGATGTGCCGGTAGAAGGTCGCCATCTGATCGTCGTGGAAGACATAGTCGATACGGGGCTGACGCTTTCTTATCTCCTGGCGAACTTGAGATCACGCGGCGCCGCGAGTGTGAAGCTCGTTGCCTTGCTCGACAAATATGAACGTCGCGAACGCGACGTACAGATCGATTACCTCGGCTTTCAGATTCCGGATCATTTTGTGGTGGGCTACGGTTTGGACTTTGCGGAGCGTTACCGGAATCTGCCGTTTATCGCGGTATTGAAGAATCCAGATGCTTAAGATTTAAGACAGCCACAGATCAACACGGATAACACGGATCAGAGGGAGAACATGAAAAGAAAACTCTTCGGTTATGTCGGTCTAATTATTTGTGCCAGTGCGACACTTGCCGTGGCACAGGACTTTTCGAAGGTTGAAATCAAAGCCATCAAGGTGGCGGGCAATATACATATGCTGCAAGGAGCTGGCGGCAACATCGGCGTTTCTGTCGGCCCAGATGGAATTTTGATCGTCGACGACCAGTTTGCCCCTCTTGCCGATAAGATTAAGGCTTCGCTAAAGACGCTCGGTGAAGGCAAACTGAAGTTTGTTTTGAATACTCATTGGCACGGAGATCACACAGGAGGCAACGCCGTATTCGGTCCCGAAGCGGCAATCATCGCGCATGATAACGTGCGCAAGCGGCTGTCGACGGAACAGAAATCTGAATTTTTCAAACGAACGACCCCGGCTTCGCCGAAAGAAGCTTTGCCGGTCATCACCTTTGGCCAATCTCTATCGGTGCACTTTAACGGCGAAGAGATTCGCGTGATTCACTTCCCTCAAGGCCACACCGATGGCGACAGCGTCATCTTCTTCACAAACTCTAATGTCGTGCACATGGGTGATGACTTCTTTGTAGGTAGATTCCCTTTCGTCGATCTCGAAAGCGGCGGTAGCGTGGAAGGGTTAACAAAGAATATCGGCGACATCATTGGAAAACTCCCGGCTGACGCGAAGATCATCCCGGGTCATGGCGCGCTGTCTTCACTTGATGATTTAAAGCTCTATCACCAGATGCTGGTTGAGACCACTGACTTCGTGCGAAAGAAAATGGCAGATGGCAAGTCTGTGGCTGATATAAAGTCGGAAGGCGTTCCTGATAAGTGGAAGGAGTGGGGGACTGGCTTCATCAAAACTGATGTTTGGCTGGAAACTATTCACCGCAGCTTGTCGAAGAAACAGGCGTCCCGGCCATCAAAGCATAAACACATCAGCACAACTCATCACTGAGTGATCTGTGGCAAGAAGCTCGCGCCGGCAGTTAATGTCACCACAAAATTGCCGGCGATAGTTTGTCCTATATCGGCGAGGGACGCGCGAGTCCCAAGGTCCACTCCTGGCCGTGCTGTTTTTCCGTAAACCAACAACGGTGCATATTCACGCGTATGGTCCGACCCCGCAAAAGTCGGATCATTTCCGTGATCTGCCGTGATAATCATCAAATCGTCGTCACGCATCGCTCGCTCAATCTCAGGCAGCCGGTTGTCGAAGTGTTCGAGCGCTCTCGCAAAGCCTTCCGTGTCGCGACGGTGGCCGTAAAGCATGTCGAAGTCCACGAGATTCGAGAAAATCAATCCATGCGACTCCTCTTCGAGTGCGGCAATAGTCTGATTGATTGACTGCTCATTGTTCTTCGCAGTTAAGTCGCGCGTCACGCCATTCGAGTCGTAGATTGAAGCGATCTTCCCAATGCATACAACGTCCAGCCCCTCTTCTTGCAAAGCCAGCAGAAGGTTGTCTTTCGGAGGCGGGACAGCGTAGTCGTGGCGGTTCTCCGTCCGAAAGTATGAACCTGAAGTGCCCAGGAAAGGACGCGCAATAACACGACCCACTTCGTGTTCTCCACTCAGAATGCTCCGAGCCGTTTCGCAGATCTCATACAGGCGCGGGAGTGGAATCACTTCTTCATGAGCGGCGATCTGAAATACTGAATCGGCGGAGGTGTACACGATCGGCTTGCGCGTCCGAACGTGTTCGTCGCCGAGTTCCTTGATTATCTCGGTACCGGAGGCCGGGATGTTGCCTAAGATTCCGGGTACGCCGGTTTCTTTTATGAAACGATCGATGATCGGGCTGGGAAATCCATCGGGATAAGTAGGAAATGCTCGATCGAGAATGATGCCGGCCATTTCCCAATGGCCCGTCGTCGTGTCTTTGCCGTTCGAACGCAACGCGCAGCGACCGTATGAACCTTCGGGACGATCCAGGGGCGGCACATTTTTCAAAGGTCTGATGTTGCCGAGACCATAACGTCGGAGGTTTGGTAAACGAACCTCGCGCGAGTCGAGAATGTGGCCGAAGGTGTCTGAGCCTTTGTCGCCCCACTCGGCTGCGTCCGGCATCTCACCGATACCCGCGCCATCAAGGACGATCAGGATCACGCGCTTGAAACTACTGATTTTCCATTTGTCATTTTCCATTTTCCATTTGTCATTTATGTGCTTCGTCACCATGTTGGTGCGTGTGTTCAATGGATCTCGTTTGCACAGACGATCCACGAAAACACACTAAATGAAAAATGACAAATGGAAAATGGAAAATGTTATTGGTTGGGCGCGTAGTAGCCTTCGCGGGCGCGAACTTGCGGCTTCTCTGCAACGCCACGCACCTCGACGCGGATTGCCCGGTACTTGCCATCGCGTGCTTTGTTGGTCGGATAGTATCCCAAACTGTATTGAGTGCCGATTTCCGCAGCCACCTGCGAAAACGCCGCGCTAGCATCACCGAGTGTCGCGGCGACAAAATTCTTGCCGCCGCTCGCCTTCGCCAGCTCATTCATCTCACGCCGAGCAAGGTTGTAAAGCTCGCGACTGATCTGCATGCGCTCGAACTGCCCCATCTTGCAAAAGTCCGTATAGTCTTCTGACTTCGCCCGCGGAATAAAGATCGCTCGGTAACGCTGGAGCTGCTTTACGGACAAGCTGAGTCGACCGTCGTCCTGACAGTCTTTTAACAGACGGTCTTCAACAAAGTCTTCGGTATTCACCTGGATAAAGTAAGTAGCGATGCCGGCGCGAGTTAGCTTGCCGCGAGCAGCTGCAAAGTCCGTGTCGCTGGCCGAGTCGACGCCGTCGGTCAGCGCTACGACAGCACGGCGGCCGATGAGCTCTTCAGTTGGGGGATCGCGAAAGATTTCTAACGCTATCTGGTTGAGCGCGTCGTAAAAAGGCGTCCCGTTTGCCGAGCCGACATTTCCAATCGCACGTTGCAGCAGCTTGCGGTCGGATGTTAACCGCGAAAGAATTTCCACTGTTGCAATTTGATTAGTTCCCTCCTGATCGGTATTGAAAGCGACAATGGCAACACGGTCGCCCGGGCGCAGGCTGTTCATAAAAGCCATCGCTGCTTCTCGAATGAGAGATACATCCTCGCGAGTGGAACCTGACGTGTCGAGCAACAGCGCAATCTCGAATGGCGCCTCAGTCGTGCCGAAATTTGAGATTGACTGCTGTTGACCATCTTCATACAGCACGAAGTTGTCGCGACGCAGGCCGGGTATCGGCCGCCCAGCACCGTTCTTTATGACGGCCGGCACGGTCACCAGCTGCGTCTCGACGCGCACTACGTCGCCTTCGTCGACATCTTCTCCAGCCGAGCTGGGTGAGCCCTTGGGCTCTGGGGATTGGCTTGAGGAGTCTGTGACCCTCCGCGGTCGCTGTTTAGGTTTTTCCTGAGTCCTGGCCGGCAAGGCTGCCGCGAGTAAAGACAAAAGCAGGACGGTGGGAATGCCGTATCTCAGATAACTAAAAGTAGCGTGACGCGGCCCTTGTTGCGTCCTGAATCGTATCGATGATGGCATAACGGGTAGTTCTGATTCGAATGTTTTCCTAAACTACAACGGAAGTATTAAGACTGCAAACTCGTGGCGCTATCTGAAACTCCGAAAACAATTTAGCCGCGGATTAACGCGGATACCGCAGATCTGACCAGGAAGCTTCCCGCTAAATACGAGACAAATATAGAATTGCCGCCATTCTGTTGTTTTTCTAATCCGCGTGTATTCGCGAAATCCGACGGCTAATTGACAATTCATTGCCTTGACAGTCGTGCTGTCGTTCTCTTAGCATGGCGACTCGCGCCTTTGGAGCAACGACGTCGGTTGCATACACGCGCGAGACGCTCTTTGGATGCATACGTGCCGAAAAAAAGTTTGGTGTTAGGCAAGGAATGCGATCTGAATAGGCACGTACGTCAATGGTAGACGGCTTCCCTTACAAGGAAGAGGTTGGGGGTTCGAGTCCCTCCGTGCCTACCATTTGAGTTGAAAACGCGGAGTCGTAGTTCAGTTGGTTAGAACGCCGGCCTGTCACGTCGGAGGTCGCGGGTTCGAGTCCCGTCGGCTCCGCCATTTATTTTCAACGAGTTACAGACACTCCAAATTGCGTTCACCCATCGTTTTTCCGACCCTGTGCCACTAAGGCCAGACTTTTCTCAGCGACATCTCCCGCAGGACTATGTACTGCGCACAGCGTCAACGACGTCGTGCACAATAGATGTCCATATCGCCAAAGCTGTCTTCCCGACGGCCCATCCAACAAATCTCCTTGCCGCCGGCGCGAATCGTCGGTAAACCTCCGAAACACGTCGGGCAGTTAATCGTGTCAAGGTAGATACGCGGTCCCCAGGGCAAATCGCTGTTCTTACGCTCCGAGACGTACAGCTGATTGATGGCACCCGGCGCAAACGGGTTATCAATGCCTGAAGTGAAGAACATCGTATTCTCGTTTGGCGTTAACGCAGGACCGTAGTCGTTGCCATTGGAATTGATCGGAGAATCGACCAACATCCTTGGACCGAACTGTTCATCCGTTGAATTGCGCGTCGATCTGTAAATATGAAAGGCGAAATCGGGTGGCGCGACGGCCGCAAAATAGATCGTGAGTTCATCCGGACTCGGACTGATCGAACCTTCGAAGAGAGTTGTGTTTACAGCCTGCCCGAGATTCTGAACTTCGCCCCACGGATCGTTTACTGAAGCTCGATGCGATACGAACAAATCCGGCCACGGCGGACTATTCGGTCCAGGTCGATTCGACGCGAAGTACATAGCCAACCCGTCAAGTGAAATTGTTGGAGTTATATCGAAGAATGGACTTGAGATTGGCGGTGGAACTCGCTCCGGTGCGCCCCAGTCGTCCTGTGTCGATGCACGGCGGCTTACATAGATGTCCTGATCGCCTGGTCCTCCAAGCGCACCAGGACGGTCCGAGACGAAATAGAGCTCGAGACCGTCCGACGAAAGAGATGGTTTGCCTTCGAAACCTGGCGTATTGATTAATGAATTCAGATGAGTGGGCTTTTCGTAGCAGTATGGTTTTCCGGCAGTGCAGTCGGCAGTGCCATCTTCTGAGCTAACGGTACTCACAATCGCTCTGGCACAACGCGCGTCGGAGGCAGCCCAAAGCATAGCCAACAAGCCGGTTGAAATCGCACTAGCTAGGAGTTTCGTTTTCATATCATTTGTACTCATGATGTTTCCTCTTTCATTGTCAAAAGTTTCTTGTTCAGTCGGGCTGTCTGGCATAACATGAGCGAAACCCGACATCACCGTCTTGAGCACAAGATGATCTAATGCTGATCTATTTGTGATGGAGTCATGAGTTCGGACGTAACACGCATCTATAGTTTCGGTGATTTCATGCTCGATCCGCGCGAACACCGTTTATTGCGTGGAACAGAGGAGATCTACCTCGCGCCAAAGACGTTTGAAACCCTGCTCTACCTGCTGAGCCGGCATGGACATCTGGTTACAAAGAACGATCTTCTAGACACGTTGTGGTCTGGCACATTCGTGACGGAGAACGCTCTTACGCGCTGCATCAAGGAAGTACGTGAGGCTTTGAATGACGATGCGCACCAGCCGCTCTACATAAAAACGATTCCGCGGGTCGGCTACAAGTTCATCGCAGACGTTAAAGAAGTTTCAGGTTCGTCAACAGTCGACGAGCAAGGCCGTTCGTGGCACCGCGCGAAAATGCTTATGCTCGTCTCAATTCCCGCCCTCGCGATCATTGGAACGTTGTTGCTAGTCTATTACTTCCGGGCGAAACAAGTTGTGCCCGAGCGGCAAATCAATTCGATTGCCATATTGCCGTTCAAGCCGCTCGCCTCTGACGCACGTGATGAGTCGCTGGAACTCGGCATGGCCGACACTTTGATCACGACACTAAGTAACGTTGAGCATCTCACGGTTCGCCCAACCAGTGCCGTGCGAAAGTACACGGCACTCGATCAGGATGCGTTAGCGGCTGGCCGCGAACAGAGAGTCGATGCGGTGTTGGAAGGCACCATTCAGATGGCGGAGGATCACATCAGGGTCACAGTGCGTCTACTCAGGGTCGAAGATGGGGCGCAACTGTGGGCGGATCAGGTCGATCAGAAATCTTCAGACATATTTTCGATTCAGGATTCGATCGCTGAGCGAGTTGCAGCAACGCTCCCCTTGAAATTGAGTGGAGCGGAGAAGCAGTTACTAACGAAACGTTATACTGCAAACACTGAAGCCTATCAACACTATCTAAAAGGTCGCTACTTTCTGAATAAGACAACCGAAGAAGATTTTCGAAAGGCCGTTGACTATTTCCATCAGGCCATTGAAAAGGATCCGAATTACGCACTTGCCTATGTCGGACTGGCAGATTCATACGCTCAACTCGGGAGCTTTGGTCTGATGCCGACCAACGACGCTTACGCAAGAGCCAGAGCAGCCTCGATGCAGGCGCTGGCAAGGGATGACAAACTAGGGGAGGCTCATGCGTCGCTCGGTTTTATTCTTGGCAATTACTACTGGGATTGGCCGGAAGCCGAACGACAATTCAAACAGGCCATTGTGTTGAATTCAAACTATGCAATGACGCACACCTGGTATTCTCAATACCTCGCTTTCATGGGACGTTCGGACCAGGCCATCGAAGAGGTAAAACGCGCGCTAGAGATCGATCCGCTTTCGCCTTGGAGCAATTCTGGGTTTGTCCTGTTTCTTGGCCGGCATTACGACGAGGCTATCCAGGCTTCACAAAAAGCCCTGGAGCTCGATAAGAACTTCGCTGTGGCCCACATGGTCGCAGGACTATCCTATGTGCAGAAGAAATCATATGTCGAAGCTATTTCCGAGCTGCAGCAAGCGAGTGCCAATCCGGATTCTCGAGCGCTGCTTGCGTACGCGTATGCCATGTCCGGCAACAAGAATGAAGCGCGCAAGATACTCAAAGAACTGGATGAGTTGTCGAAGCAGAAGTATGTCTCACCATTCCCGATAGCGGTGGCCTATACAGGGCTTGGTGATCACGATCGAGCATTCGAAGAACTGGAAAAGGCCCAAGCGGAAAGATCATGGGCCATGGGTATGCTGCGAGTGAATCCGGTTTTGGATCCGCTACGATCTGACAAGCGCTTCACAACTCTACTTCAGCGCGTAAATTTGGCGTGACCCAGGAGCACATGGGAAGCTGACTAATCTCCCGGCGCATTTTAGCGGCAAAAATCCTTTACGGCCGAGGAACGGTGGCGCTAATTTCTTTGCATACTTATCGCTCCAACCACCGCAAGATCGTGCAAGACAGCAAAGACAACGTTTGGTAACCATGTAAACTCAGGGGTAATTCCCAAACTGGCGCTCTGAATATCGATGAGCGTGCCAGGAGGAGCGTGCCAAATGGGTCGCGTATGTTTTCTGCTATTAATAATTATCCTGAACCTTTCGGGAGCCACTCAACTCACATCGTCTCCGATCTCAATTCAGGAAGAAGGGACTCTCCAGGAAATACTCGCGCGGACTAAAGCAGCAGCAGGCGGCGCTGCATGGGATCAAGTCCGCAACATGCGGATCCGTTGGGATGCGGAAGAGGGAGGCCTGAAAGGAACCGTTGACGAAACGGATGACTTGGTTACGGTGCGCTATGCAGATGCCTGGGATTTCGGAGTTAGGTCGGGTGCATTCGGATTCGACGGCAAGTTCGTCTGGTCGCAAGACAGTTCCGGGTTATCGCAGGTTGAGGAGGGATCTGATGCGCGTCATGGTGCGACCAACGAAGCTTACCGCAGGAGTCTCGCTTATTGGTACCCCGAAAGATGGCGCGCGCAGTTGGAATACAAAGGGCGGGAACAAGTAGACGACCTGCAGTTTTTAATTCTGAAAATCACACCCGAGCGAGGCAGGCCTTTTGAACTCTGGTTTGACAGTAAAACGTACCTGCTGGCACGCGTCGTGGAGATGACTGCAACCGGGCAGCTTCAGGTATTTTTTTCCGACTACCGTGAGATTGAAAATGTCAAAGTCGCGTTTCAAGTGCGCGTGAAGCTAAGTAGCGGAAACGAGAACGTGTACCGCGCACAAACGATAGAGTTCAACTCGCGAGTAGCAGACTCACGCTTCAACAAACCCGGGCCACCGCCTGCTGATTTTCTCATCAGCCGCAATGCGAGCTCCGTCACGCTCCCAATGGACCTCATTAACAACCACATCTATGTTAGCGGATGGCTGAATGGTCAGGGGCCGTTTAGCTTTCTGGTGGACACGGGGTGGGGTACTTCATCAATCACGCCGGAAGTCGCGATTAGACTCGGTTTAACTGTTCAAGGAGCTCAGAAAACAATAGGCGCTGGCGAAGGCACGGCTCAGAATCAGTTTACGAAGGTTGCAAGAATGCGCTTCGGCGGCGTACAGCTTCGCAATCAATCACTACTTGTGACATCTGCATTTGACGGTAAGACTCGGGACGCAGTCAATAATTTCGGAGGACTTATTGGCTATCAGCTCTTTAAGCGGTTTGTGGTCAAAGTGGACTTCGAGCGGAAGGCGCTGACTCTTATTGTCCCAGAGCGATTCAACAGGCGCGGCCACGGCACGATCGTTCCGTTCAAACTTAGCAATACGATACCGCTGGTTCGTGCAGAGGTAGACGGCTTCGAAGGCGAATTTATCGTCGACAGTGGTTTTCCTGGATCCGTCATTCTCTATCAGAGTTTCATCACCAAAAATAATCTTCTAACTAAACTCAAGCCTAAGTTCGAAGCGGTCACCGGCTGGGGTATAGGTGGGCCAGTACGGTCGGGTGTCACTCGCGCGCAAATTTTCAAACTGGGCGAAGAGTCCATTCCTGATTCGGTAGTTACTCTGTCTCTGGTCCGGAAAGGCACCCTCGCGGATGCATATTTGGCTGGGGCGATCGGTTCCGAGTTGCTCAAGCGGTTCACAGTGACGTTCGACTACGGCGGGCGCGAGATACACTTGGAAAGAAATGGTCAATTCAACAAGCGAGAGGTTTTTGATCGATCGGGGATGTATCTTAACAAAGCACCCGACTGGTTTGAGGTGGTCGACGTCATCAAGGGTGGGCCAGCTGATGCAGCTGGAGTCATCACCGGGGACCGGATTGTTTCTATCGATGGTCAGAAGGCATCCGCATTGACGATGCCAGAAGTTCGGTCTAGGTTAAGAGGACCGTTACAAACTCGAATTAGCCTGGTGCTTGAGCGAGGGAACTCGGTCCATCGCGCGGTTCTGGTCTTGAAAGATCTTGTCTGACATTAAAAAGTTGATTCCGGAGCTCTTTTGAAATCTTCCAAACCAGCGCCAACGACCCTCACGCGAGCAGTATGCGGTGGTCCCTCGTACCCGCGAAGGACTTCCAGCAGCAGGATGGCGATTCGCGGCTCATGTGGACTCTTGAGGTAACCAACTAACCCAACATACAGCGGCCGCACTTCGCCATACGAATAGTTGAATACTGTTTTCCTGCCATGTCGTCTCGAATTAAGATGGACGATTGCTTTGTCGATTATTCCATACAAGCGGTCTTCCTCCGTTAGTCCGGGCTTTTCTTTCGTTCTAAGGTTCGCTGTTAGTAGGTCGCGCTTGTGCCTAATCGGAAAGGAAAGCAAACTGAATCTTCCCTGCGGCTCAATGCCATGCTCCACAAGTTTCTTCCAGAAGAGTTTCTGGTTAGCCTGCCATAGCCCGTCGAGGGTGTACGGTCTCCCTTCCTTCTTGGCTTCTTCCATGAATTCGCTGTTGTAGTCGAATGACCAAAGTACCTTGTCGGTTTTAAGATCGATGATGAAGAGTTTGGCGAAATAACAATGACAGGCTTCATCAACCGGCTCGAGGTAGTAGGCAAACTTACCATTTGGCGACCAACCAATGGGATAGAACGCCTCGATGGCGAATTTTTCCCGCGGACGTTGCCTTCGATAATCCCTGAAGTTTCTCCAGGTCGCCCGTTCCAATTTCAGCTCGAGAGGGTAATAGTAGACTGTGCCACGCGCTCTGTTTTGCGGATGAACAGGCGCTGCGACAACTGGCAGGAGAAGAACTACAAGCATTGAGATAAGTCGATTTCGCAAACCATTACTCCAAATGGCAGTATTGGGTAATTGTGTGGTTACAACCCGGAGAATTGAACCGCCAAGACGCCAAGGCCGCGAAGCTGCGATAAGAACGGAGCTCACCCGAACGCCGAAGTATCTCGCCATTCGGCAACAACTTCTTTTGCATTCTTGGCGTGCTTGGCGTCTTGGCGGTTCATTTTACTCATTCCGGTTAGCCAATGACTTACCCGCCGCTCAAATGGCGATCATCTCGAACAACAATACGAAGGAGTATACTGTAGGGGCGTCCCTCCGTGGGCGCCCCTGTTTGCGATAGCGCAAGTTTCGACACGGCGGGTAGGGGTGCCCACGGAGGGACGCCCTACAAATATGATTTCAATAGCTGAAGCCATTCAGATTGTTCAGGAGCACACTAATCTACTAGAGTCTGAGGCTATACCTCTTTCGAATGCCTTAGGCCGATATCTCGCACAAGACATCATCGCGGATTCAGACCTGCCACCTTTCAATCGGGCGCAAATGGACGGCTATGCTGTACGTGCTGCCGACATTCAGACCGCCACTCCGGAAT
>DATEDU010000281.1:0-3620 GCA_035281525.1 Pyrinomonadaceae bacterium
TCATCGTTTCAGATCCGCGGTCCAGTTCAGCACAACAGTGATCGGTACTTGTGAGGAATCTCCGACAATCGTGTTGACTATGAAGCGTTGCCCGTCACGCGTAGGGGCGTAGCAAATCTGTGAACCACCGCCGGGAAAGAAAGCGCTGACATTCAATCCAAAAAGTACTTTCGGAATGCCGGCGGTGAAGGTAGACCCGGCGCCATTAACTTCTACCGCCATCAGCTTTCGATCTGGAGCGAGGTAAAAGAGCTCTTTACCATCGCCGCGCCACTGCGGCTGTGCTCCACCAGTCGCGGAAACCTGCCACTTACCACCGGAGGTAGGAAAGCTCTCAACATAGACCTGGAACGTTCCCGACGCATTTGAAGTGTAAGCGATCCACTTGCCGTCCGGAGAGAATCGTGCCTGCCTCTCAGAAAATTCTGTTTGTACCAACGGCGTCGATTTTTGATCGCCAAACATCGGCATCACCCAAAGATCGGTACTACCCAGGCCCGAGATGACACTGAAAATAATGAATCTTCCATCCGGCGACCAATCGTATGGACCGGCAGGTGCGGAGAATTTGGCAACGACTTCATCGTTACCAGTGCCGTTCGACAGCCGTTGGTAGATAGTTGCGCCATCGCCGCGGTCAGATGAGAAAATGATGCGGCTGCTATCTGGCGACCACACCGGCCCAGCGTCACCGGCTGGATTGAACGTCAATCGTGAGGGCTTATTGCGCACGAGATCGATTACCCAAATGTCAGTCGTCCCTGCCTGCAAATCGAGTCGAGTGACCGCGACGTGCTTCTCATCGGGTGAGAGCCGCACTCCCAAGTCTGCAGCGGGGCTGCCGATCTGTCCAAGCTGTTTACCTCCTCGATCGAACCATACAAGCTGTGTGTTCGGCGCGTTAAAGCCTACAAAGGTGAGCGTTCCCGTTTGTGATGCTGAGAAGAACCCACGGCCGGTCGCCGAGCCGTAATCTATTTGATCTGCAATGAGAAATGGTTCACCTTGCAGTTCCAGCTTGTTTGCATCGAACTGTTGGCCCATCAGCGTTTGCCCACGCCGGAAAAGTAAAAAGCCTGGCGGAGCGTAGACCGGATTCGAGTCAACGTTTATGAGCAGCTTTCGCTCTGGTGAATCCAGGCTGCCGGCGTAGATACTGGTGTTCTCTCTTTGTGTGCTCCTTGCCAGAAACAAAAAATGCCGGCCGTCGGGCAAGAAGTATGGCCACACGTGGCCTGTCTCCTTCCGCGATTCATCAAGCTTTGTGACTGGAATGGGCGAGCCGCCAGTGGCGGGAATACGATAAAGGCCGTCATGGAGACTGCGCGCGAAGAGAATAACTCCATCGCGGTTCCACGTACCGCCTGCATTTCCCTGAACACCAGTGAGGACCTGCGCGGGACCGCCATTGAGTTCGACCTTCGCAAGCTTTGAACCTGCACTGAAAAAACCGAGCGAGCGACTGTCCGGCGACCAGAAGGGATTTGCTGCCTCCTCAGTTCCTGGAAGAGGTTCGGCGTTAAGCGAATCAAGCCGCCGCGTCCACATAGCGCGCTTGCCATCGGCCCCCGCAGCGACATAAACGAGTCTTGTGCCATCAGGCGAGATCTGCTGACTACCTGTAGCTAAGGTTGCTTTCTCAGATGGAAAAACAAAGAAGCGTACGGCCTGACCCTGAGCCGGTGGTGATTTCCTGAAATACTTAATCGCAAAAGGAAGTGCTGCAACAAGTGCGACAGCGAGTAAGGCAACTGTGCCCATCCACAATAGACGTTCACGTCTCTTTGGTTGTTCGCGAACCGGAGCAATCAGAGTCGCGGTTTCATCCGAAACATTGTTTGTCCCGGAGAGCGCCTCGAGTGTAAACGCGAGATCGCGTGCTGAATGAAAACGAGCTTCCGGATTCTTTTCCAGACAATGTGTAACCAGACGCGCCAACGCTGGAGACACACTCTTATTGGTGTCAGATAACTCAGGCGGATCTTCTTTCAAGATCGCACTCATAGTTTCCGCCGCAGAATTGCCCTGAAAAGCTCTGCGACCGGAAAGCATCTCGTAGAGAATCGCGCCAAACGAGAAAACATCTGAGCGTTGATCGATCGTCTGTCCTTTCAACTGCTCTGGCGACATATAGCCGACCGTACCCATTACCACGCCCGGATCCGTATCGACTAGACGAGTGGGAATATCCGTTTGTGCCTGCTCCGTAACTGGTTGCGTTAGCTTCGCCAAACCAAAGTCGAGGATCTTCACCCGACCGTCGTTCGTGATGAAGATGTTGTCCGGTTTGAGATCGCGATGAATAATTCCTTTCTCATGCGCGGCGGCCAGTCCGTTGGAGATTTGCAACGCGTAGTCGATCGTACGCCTTTGGCCCAGGGAGGTGCCGGCGATTCGCTTGCGCAATGTCTCGCCTTCGAGCAGTTCTGAGACGAGGTACGGTGAACCGTCGTGTTTTCCGACGTCGTAAATCGAAAGAATGTTGGGGTGATTCAATGCTCCGGCGGCGCAGGCTTCCTGCTGAAACCGTTGCAGGCGATCCGGATCAGCAGAGAATGTGGAAGGCAGAACCTTCACTGCGACATCACGACCGATTTCCGTGTCGCGAGCACGATACACTTCACCCATTCCACCGGCGCCCAGTTGCGAACGGATTTCATATCTCGCGAGCTTTGTTCCTGCCTTCAGAGCCATCGTCAATTAATGGCCAACCACTCCTTTCCGCACGCGGTTTAGTTTGTCAAATCGATAGTATTCGTGGAGTGAAGAGTTAAGAACGTTCCGACGCGACATCGTATTCCAATAGGAGATCTAAAGTCATACGTTTTTTTACTTCACATTTAGAATTTCGTTGACATTTGCCGAACTTAGGCGCATTAATCACCCGTAATCGCGGGCGCGGGTCGCGCCGTCTTAGTTCTCAATCCGGTCAATCAAACTGCTGCGAGTCCTTCGGTCAGTTACTTCGCGCGAGGCCGTGGTCTACTCGCAGTACTACCTCAGAAGGAGGGTTCCCCATGAACTCCGATCGCCAAGAACGCTTTTCAACTGTTGTATGGAAAATTCTCATTACGTCCAGCTTTGTTTTGGCTTTGTCTACTAACGCTTTCGCGCAAGTCACCGCCAGCGGTGCGATAAGCGGTACAGTAAAGGATAAAAATCAGGCCGCCATTGCTAACGCAACGGTAACCATTACCAACAAATCAACCGGACGAAGCAGAACGGCCTCGACCAACGAAGATGGAGAATACAAAATCGATTTGTTGCCCGCCGGGCGGTACGACATCAAGGTCGCCGCAACTGGATTTGGCGAAGTAGCAGTTGAGAACTCGGAAGTGCTTGTAGGAAAGACAAACAATTTCGACTTCACCATGGAACCCGGCGTGCAGACCGCCACCGTTACGGTAACAGCAGGGGAAGGTGAATTGGTCAGCAGAGAGAAGACGGACATCAGTCTTAACATTACGCCACGCGACGTTGAGGATTTGCCACTGAACGGTCGCGATCTGGGAAACCTCGCCTACCTTGCGCCCGGGGCCAAGCCGGTTGACTCCTATGATCCAACTAAACGTCGCATCTCGGTCTTCGGAATCAACGGCTCCAGCGGTCGCAACGTTAAC
>DATEDU010000282.1:0-10390 GCA_035281525.1 Pyrinomonadaceae bacterium
GCTGTACATGGGGCCGGCCGCGCTCAAGATTGGTGGTAAGCCGCGTCTCGTTTTGTTTTTCGCAGTCTCGAATCAATAGCATGTTCCGCTTATCATTTCATTCGCGACGAACTCGATTTTCTTCGCGCCAAAGGCGCGAGAGATGGTAGCCACGGGCAAGCTCTGAGCGCAGCGAGGAGCGCCGCCCCTGGACCGTACGAATTGGTCCCCTAGCTTTGAAAGAGTGGCAGCAGAACCTGCTCAAACGGAAACAAACTGTCGCACTTTCAGTGCTTCATCGTTCTATTCAACAGCCAGGGGCGTCGTGCTTCGCTGCGCTCAGCACTTGGCCCTGGCTACCTTCCTTGCGCCTTTGGCGCGAAATTTCAACTGTTAACGGTTTGTCTAATCTCCTGACAATTTTCTTGCTTGGTCTTTTTCTTGCAGCTGGAAGCCACGCCCAAACCACAGGAGAACTCCAGAAGCTGCAAAAGGTGCGGGTGCTCTATGAAGCTGCGCAAAAACTTGAACGCGACGGACAATGGACTGAAGCCGAAAAGACGTGGCGCGAAGCATTGAGCCTCATGCCGAGTGACGCCCGCGCATGGACCAACCTCGGCGTAGTATTAAACAAACAAAGCCGCACGAAAGAAGCGATCGACGCTTGGCGCCACGCCATTACCCTCGATCAAAAACTCACCGGCCCACATCTGAATCTTGGCCTCGCGATGGTGAAGACGGGGAACTTTGCTGAAGCGATTTCACCGCTGCGCCGCACACTGGCGATTGAACCAACTCACGACGGAGCCCGTCGCGCACTCGCAGTAGCTTTGATTGGTGTCGAACGATTCCGCGAAGCCACTCGAGAAATAGCTCAATTGCTAGCCCGATCACCTCGCGACGGCGGCTTACTTGAAATGGCAGCACAAAGCTTCATTCGCCAACAGCGCTATTCCGAAGCGGTGGTGGTCCTGCGACGGCGTCTCGATCTTCCGGCAGCAACAGGTCAACTCTGGGCCCTGTACGGCGATGCTCTCGATGGCGCTTCTCGAACGACTGAGGCGGTCGAAGCCTATCGTAAAGCTGTTGAGCTCGATCAGGAGTCAACGTTGTTTCGCTATGCGCTCGGTTATGCCTATTGGAAGCTGTATCGCTACGATGAGGCCGAACGTGAGTTGCTGGAAGTACTTCGACGCGATCCCAACGATCCGCGTGCGGCATTCACGCTCGGTGATTTGTACCTGACGAAGGGAGAAGCGGAGCGTTCGCTGTCGCTGTTGGAACGGGCAGCGACGGCTTATCCGAATGAGTTTGATACGAGATTCGCGCTCGGACGAGCTTTAATGCTTACGGGAAATATTGAGCGCGGTATTGAAGAGCTGCGGGCGGCGATCAGTATTGATGATTCGATTGCCGACGGTCACTTTCAACTTGGCCGAGCGTTGCTTCGCGCGGGTTCGGAAGACGAAGGCAAACGAGAATTGGAGAAGGCGCGAGTGCTGCAAGCTCAGCGCCGGGCTCGCGAAGCCGAGCGTCTTAAGAAACTTCCATAGCTCACGCTTGGCGATCAAACACGACTTCGCCGCTTACCAGGGTCAGCTGCACGTTCCCTGAGTCATCCAATGCAACCAAATCGGCGCGCTTCCCTTCCTCAACCGAGCCACACCGGTCATCAATGCGTAGGAGCCGCGCCGGATTCGTAGCACTCATCCGCGCCACATCCATCTCAGACGCACCTACCGATCGCATTATCCTGACTGCATCGAGCATGGTTATTACTGACCCGGCAATACTCCCACGAGCATTCCTCGTGCGCCCGTTGCAAACCGAAATTGTTTCTCCCCAAATTTCGTATTCACCATCACCCTGACCCGCCGCGGCAATCGAGTCACTGATCAAAGTCAACCGCCCGCTCGTCCTTAGTTTTAAAAGGAGCTGGAGCATCGCAACGTCAAGGTGTATTCCATCCGCGATGATGTCGCACGTTACATCGTCGCGCGACAGTCCCCAGCCAACCGGCCCGGGCGAACGATGGTGAAGCGATGGCATCGCATTCATGAAGTGAGTCAAATGGCGGGCGCCTGCCTCGAACGCACGATTGAGTACTTCGAGCTCCGCGCGGGTGTGCCCAATTGAGGTCACCCATCCGCGACTGTTTAGTTCCCTGACCAACTCCACACCACCTTCAATCTCCGGCGCCAGAGTCATCATTCGGACGGCATTCTTGTCCTCAGGGACAGGTAAATCGTCAACATCAGACAAACTCAAAAAGGACCGGAAGTGCTCGGATCTCAAAGCACCGCATTGGGCTGTATTTACAAAGGGTCCTTCGTAATGCACTCCAAGAACACGCGCGCCTCCTGGAGCCTCAGTCTGTTCTGCTATTAACTCATCGATCGCTCGAACGGCGCTTTCATAATCAGCTTGAGGTGCAGGGACGAGCGTTGGCAGCCAGGCAGTCACACCTTGTTTAGCAAGAAAGTCCGACACCTTGCGGAGCGAACCGGCAGTCGCCTCCATAGTGTCAACACCGACGGCGCCATGAATGTGAACGTCGATGAAACCGGAAAAGAGTGTAAGACCCTCGAGATCGACAGTCGCTTCCGACGGTGAAGTCTCAGAATAAAGTATCTGTTGGATTAGACCATCCTGGATGAGCAGGCTGGCGCTATCGATTATGCGCTGCTGCCCGACCACACGAACGTTACGAAGCAGGAGCTTGTTATTGGGTGAACCTTGCATAGCTCGCAAACACGTGGCAGCCCGCGAAACTCATGAAGCTCCGCGGGCTCGCACGCTTAAGGACTTGGACCAATTCTTAGAACGAAAGCTTCGCTCCAAACTGGAACTCGCGCGGCAGTCGCGCTCCGGTGGGCCTGCCAAAAGCAGTACCCGTAGTCGCGAAGACCACGCCGACGCCAGTGAATTGCGTATGGTTGAAGACATTGAAAGCTTCAGCACGCAGTTGCAGCCTGACGTTGCGGTCGTCATTAAAGTAAAGGTTCTTAGTCAGAGTTAAGTTTGTCTGGTTACGTCCAAACAATCGAGCGAAAGCACGTGGTGCACTTCCAAATGTCCCCGTGGCTGGAACAGCGAACGCCGTCGGATCGAATACGAACGGCAGGCCAGTCAAAGGATCAATTGTTCGAGCTAAGCCACTATTCGGATCACGTATCACGTTCGGATAAAAACCTGTCAATCCTGTTTGAGGTTGTGCGGTGGCCAGACCAACCCTTGCCACAGGTTGCCCTGAAGTAATGTCGGTGATACCAGCGAACTGCCAGCCCCCTAGCAGCGCTCGCTTCCACGGATTCGAATCCTTCGAGAAGAAAGGAATTTCGTACACGTAAGAAGAGGAGAAGATATGCGGGCGCGATGTACGCGCTTCCGCGTACTCTGCACGATAGTTTAGCGGGTTTTGCGGAAAGTCGACCGCGTCACGATCGTTCGTGGCGTCAGTTAGATTCTTGCTGAAAGTGTAGCTGGCCGTCAGCGACATGCCATTGCCGAAACGGTAACTAAACGACGAGAGCATTCCGTGATAGCGCGACTTGCCGCTCGTCTCACGCCAAGTGATCCTTGCATAACCAAGGAAAGGACGATCTAGGTTCGCATTCGCCAGGCCGCGTGCCGCAACAGCGGCAGGCTGCGGGAAGTTAAGGTCCAGCGGACGAATGAGATGATCCCCCTTCGTGCCGACATAAGAAAGCTCGGCCACCGCATTGCGAAACACCTCATGCTGAACGCCCACCGACCATTGCTGAATAACGGGAGTGGTGAAATCTGCAGCGCTGCCAATCAAGGCGCGAATTGGCAAGTTGTTTAAAGCGCCGCCACTCGGATTCGAGAACGATACTCCCGCTCCGCTGAAAACGGCCTGATTATTGAACGGTGGATTGACGAACGCGTTCTGCTCGAAGATGCCTACCAACGGTTGGTCGTAATACAAACCGTAGCCGGCCCGAACGATCGTCTTTCCTTCCTTAAAAGGATCCCATGCAAAACCAACTCGCGGGCTGAAGTTGTTTTTATCCGAAGGGTAGATCGAGTCGCCGAAACGAGACGTGCTTCCGGCGATAGCGATTCCGTTCAACTCCTGGCCGGTGCCACGCAGCAGAGAAGTGCAAGCGGCATTCGCGCAAGTCGGAGCGTTGGCGCGATTATAAAGTGCCGGATCAAACGAGGTCAGCACATTGTTTTCGTCAGTGACGGGCACGAAGTATTGGTACCGAACGCCGAAATCAAGAGTAATATTTGGCCTGAACTTCCACGTATCCTGTGCAAAGAACTCACGCCGTCCAAATTTCAAGTTCACCGTTACGTCGAACTGATCTTCGCTGTAACTCTCCGCGCGACCCATCAAGAAATCTGCAAAGGCCAAACCAGTCTGACTTAGCGAGATAGCTCCGGAAGTACCGCGGCTCCGGATGCCCGAGAAGTTAAAGCTGCCTTGCGTGATGTTGTTAGCGTTCTCATCCTTCGTCTCCCAGGACCATTCTCCTCCGAACTTCCATGTGTGGTTGCCCTTGGTCCAAGTGACAACATCGCGAATGAGTTGGTTCTTGTAAACGATATTAAAGCCTTGCAGTGAATTCAGATTGGAGTGTGCACTGGTAAAGGTGATTCGTGGGATAACGCCGGCATTGTTTTCTGGAAACACCTCGGGAATTGTGTCGAGGCCCGGAAAGTCAGCGTCGCGACTGCGACCAACAACAGCGGAGCCGATTAAGTTCGACGAGAAGTTGTACGTAACCTCATTGACTAATGCCGGAGATAGAATGCTCGTCAGTGAGATCGCCATCGTTTGACCTGGAATCCGAGTGTCCGTGGTCCCAAAGTTCGGAACAGCGTTCGTAGTAAACAGGCCAGTCGGTTCCTGCGTTTCGTTCAGGTCATGTGTGTATCGACCGAACAAGCGGTGGTCGGAGTTAAAGTTGTGATCGATACGAATTGTTTCCTGTCGCGTCCTGAGCGCATTGATTGGGGCGTGAGTGAAAGTGCTTGTCCCAGTGTTGGGGAGCGGATAGGCATTCAGTATCGCGAGAGCGCGCGGATCGAAAAAGCTCTGTGGAACCACATTGCCCGCAAAAGCACGCCCGTTGACGGGATTGAAAATCATTCCTACGCGAGCCTGAACTGTCGAACCATTTGTATCCGTTACAAGGAGCGGCGTATTCGTGCAGGTGCCGACTCCCGGTGTCGTACAATTCGCAGGACCGTCGGTATTCAAAAAGAGCGGCAAGCCGAGAAACGAAGCGAAGTTGCCGGCTCGCTCAGCCGCGGTCGGCACGGTAGCCGTAGCCGCGGTTATGGCGCGTGTGATCCGGCGCTGTTCATGCGAGAAGAAAAAGAAAGTTTTGTCGCGGCCACTCCAAAAACCGTCGCCACCTTCACCGAAGACCGGCAGCATTACCGGACCACTCAGGGTGCCGCCAAAATTGTGATAGCGGAGGCGCGGCGTAGGAAGGACCAGCGTGCCATTGGCGCGCCTTCCAGCTCGATTGTTGAAGAACGTATTCGCATTGAAACGATTGTTGCGAGCGAAGTCGTAAATTGACCCATGAAAGTCGTTTCCACCACCCTTTGTAACGATAGTCACGGTGCCGCCGCCCGAACGCCCAACCTCAGCGGTATAGTTCGAGGTGAGCAGCTTGAACTCCTGGATCGAGTCGATTGTAGGAGTCGAGAGCAAGGTGATGTTCGAGCCGACGTCAGTGTTTGACACACCATCAACGAATACGTTCACGCCATTGCGACGCATGCCGTTGATCGATACGTCAAACCGGTTAGCTAAGCCGAAACCAGTCTCATCATCGAGACTCGAGCTAACCCCGGGCGCGAGTTCCAACAGTTTTGTGAAGTCGCGATTCTGAAGAGGTATTTCCAATACCTGGGTGCCCGAGATGAGCGTCTGCCCGGTCGGACTATCCTGCACAACAGTCTGTTCGCTGCTCACTGTGACGAGCTCAGAAACGTTGCCTGCCTCGAGCACTATGTTCACGATGCGACGATCCCTTGCATTCAGGATCAAATCCGACACTACGTAGCGCTTGAAATTCGTTTGCTCCACCGCAAGGCTGTAGTTGCCGGGCGATAACGGTGTGACGATATAGTTCCCATCCTCATTCGATAGGACCCGCCGTTCAATATTCGTTTCTTTATTCGTGACGATGACGGTAGCATTCTGGACGACACCGCCCGTCGAATCAGTGACCTGTCCTACGACGGCTGCCGCAGTTTCCTCCTGAGCCAAGGCAACAGTGCCTAAGCTAAAACATAGAATCAACGTAGCGATTACAAGCCACGCTGTGTGGGCGTAATTACTTTTCATGGGGAAGTTCCTCTTCAGATTAATGTTTAGTTTGCACACAAACACAAACAGGACGCGTTTATAAGAACCCAGGAACGGAAAGACGAGTTGACGAGATTAAATTACTGCTGGCTAACGAACAGTTTATACACCTCTCGCCGCTCGTTCTACAAGCACTCTAAATCAGTTTGTATTTCCGGCAGCGCCAACTGAATACCCGGGTCCGCGCAATGCTGTGCCCGGGAGCGCGCCGGTCATTCCATCACCAAATACTACTTTTCCATTGACCAGAACGTAACTAATACCGACAGGAAACTGGTGCGGCTGTTCGAACGTCGCGCGATCGGCAACCGTCTTTTCATCAAAAATAACCAGATCGGCTGCTAAGCCTTCTCGTACCATGCCTCGATCGCGAAAGCCAAGAGTCTGCGCCGGTAACGACGTCATTTTTCTCACCGCATCTTCCAATGAAATTATTCCCTGCTCGCGAACGTAGCGACCGAGCACGCGCGCGTTGTTACCATAACCACGCGGGTGCGGAATGCTTTCATCCGCCTGCCTGACCCCACTGTCAGACGCGATCATGGTGAAGGGCTCGCGCATGATTCGCTGCACATCTTCTTCGTTCATACCGTGATAGACCATGCTTGCGCCGCCGGCTTCGTACATTGTCAGGATTTGCTCGATTTGATGCTCGACATCCTTCTTACCACGGACCTGCTTCGTTATTTCCGCGATCGATTTTCCGTTGAAAGATTTGTCAGGCCCATAGTTAGCTACAACGGCGTACGAATAATCTTTGAAACCGTTTCGCTTCAGAGTTTCCTTCATCTCCTTGACGACACGTTCTCGCGTAGCCTTGTCGGCAAGTCGTTTCTTTCCTTCCTCAAATCCACCCGCGCGTAACCAACTCGGCATACGCGAGTCGAGCGAAGTAGAACTTGCTGTATAGGCATATTGATCGACTGTGACCGTCAGCCCACGCGCCCGTGCTTCGCGAACGAGCCCAATCGTCATCGGTGTCTGACCCCACATTTTTTTACTGCTGATCTTGAAGTGAGAAATGTCGACTGGGAGTCCAGCCTGCTCGCCTATTTGAATACTTTCGCGAATGGCTGCAGCGACCTCGTTACCTTCGTTGCGCATATGCGTAGCATAAATTCCGCCATAACGCCCCGCGACGCGGGCCAGGTTAACGATCTCGTCCGTCTTGGCGTACGTACCGGGAACATAAATCAGCCCCGTCGAGAGTCCGACAGCGCCGTCTTTCATTCCCTGTTCGACCATTGCCTCCATTTTCTGCATTTCTTCTGGAGTAGGCGCACGATCGTCGGACCCCATGACCTGGCGACGCACGGAACCATGCGCAACGAGCGTCGCGAGATTCACTGCCACAGGTTGTTCTTTTATGCGGCTGAGAAACTTGCCAACGTCAGTCGCACCGCCACCGCAATTTCCGGTCACCAGAGTAGTGACGCCCATGCGAACGAAATTCTCGGCCGACGGCAAACTGTAGATTGATTCGACGTGCGTGTGCACGTCGATAAAACCAGGGGCGAGGATCTGGCCGCGAGCATCAATCGTCTGCGCTGCACTCGATGGATCGATTCGACCTATGCGAGCAATACGGCCATCCTTGATTCCCACCTCAGCGCGGAACCAGGGATTGCCGCTGCCGTCTACAATTCGCGCATTGGTGATTAGAAGATCATACGGCTGCTCTCGTGAATGATCAGCTGTCGCTTTTAAGACATCAATGCAACAGTAACCTGCGATAAACGTGACGGCACATAACAGAACACGAAAGTACAAGGAATACCTCAGAAGTTGATCTTAATACCCAACTGGATTCGGCGCGCATTGCTGTTTACGCTGTCACGTATGCGACCGAAGGTGGGATTCACTGAAGGGCTTCCGGTATGGCCCGGCGACTGAATCCCAATGCCGCTGGTCGAGCTAATCGGAAACTCGAACGACGGCGAGTTGGTCAGGTTGTTGATGTCCGCTCGAAACTCGATATTGCGCGTCTCACTGAGGAAGAAACGTTTGCGCAGCGTCATATCCAGGTTGAAGAAGGGTGGTCCAGTAAAGAAGTTACGACCGGTGTTGCCGATCTCGCCGGGACCCGGCGTCGAAAACATTGCCCGCTGTTCGGGCGTGAAGATAAAGTTCGTGCCCGATGCCTCAACTACCTGGCCCATATTGGGCGTGCAGCCGTTGCAATTTGCGGGCGGCAGCACCACGTTACTAACGGTAAACGCTCCACCGTAGACCGTGAAGGCTCGACCGCTCTGCCAGATGAGTGAATTTGCGATTTCCCACCCTCCGATGATCTGGTTGACCATAGCCGGCGTCTCATTCAGATAACGTTTGTTACGTCCAAACGGCAGGTCATAAACCAGGTAACCCTGGAACGCATGGCGACGATCAAAATCTGAGCGTCCATAGTTCAACCGCCGATTCCGAATGTCGAACGGTGTGTTTTGTGCCGACGGCGACGCGTTCGTACCCGATGTTGTTCGGGCAGCCACTGTGAAGGCCGGGTCGAACGAACGTGTGTCCAGGGATTTCGATAACGTGTAAGCGAACTGCATTAACAAGCCTCGGCCCGCGCGACGGGTGAGCTGCAACTCCAAACCATGATAAGTGGAGTAGTCGTTGCTATCGATAACGTTGACTGCTCCGGTGAACTGCGGATATGGCTGTAGGAGAAACTTGTTAAAAGCATTAACGACGCGTACGCCGCCAACTACTCGCTGCGATAGCAACAACGCAGCCGTCGCTACCGAACCTTGATTCAGTTCAGAACTGAATAGCGAACGAAACTGCGTGGAACCAGCATTGTTGGCTGTGTTGTTGGTAAGTAGGCCATTGATCAAACAACTCGTCGCTGATGCATCGGATCGCAGCGCATTGAAGGCCGAGACGAAAGTTTCGCCTGGACAACGTGGATCCGAAGCGAAGACGTTAACCTGATTCACGTCGTAAGCTCCGAACAGGCCGACACCTTTGCGACCGATATAGTTAGCCTCCATCACAAAGCCCTTCCCCACTTCACGCTGGAAGCTGACGCCCCATTGATTTGTTTTCGGGAAACGCGTGGACGGATCGAATACTGTCAATGACGCGGTGGAAAAAGGTACCGGCTGACGCAATTGGCCGGGGGTGGCCGACGGCGTTATCACGGGAAGGCCAAAGCGAAGGCGATTTGTCTCGTTAGGCCGAGCTGCGAAGCTCGTGTCATTTATCCCGAGAGTCGTTCCGGGCGTGTTCGGAAAGATCGCCGATGATGCGAGAAAAGTGTTCATCCGATCATAAGCCAAGCGATAGTTAGCTCGAATTGAAGTCTTGCCCGTGGAAAATGGATCCCACGCAATGCCAAACGATGGCGAGAAGTTATTCCAATCGTCGTCGAACAGCTTGCCTTCAACAAACTTGATTTGATCGGTGGGAGCTTCGCCTAACCGGATGAGAGTATCGGGATGCAGGAGGACACTGTCGCTTCCAGCACGCGGGGACATCTTGGGCTCCCAACGCATTCCCAAATCCACAGTCAGGTTTGGCCGCCACTTCCAACTGTCTTGAAAGTAAAAGTCGTACTCGTTGTAGCGCGAGTCATACAGGAATAACGTGCCTGGCGGAGCGAAGGCGGAATCATCCTGCGCCACGAATGATTGTTGAATGTTGCCGACGCGGCCCAGGAGATCGTTGATGGCCGATTGCAGATTGTTCCGATCAGTATTGTTGATTGCGTTTGCTCCGGTAGTGCTCGGTAAATTGAAGCTGAAAGCGCCGCTGTTCGGGGGCGGATTGGTAGTTCGCGAAAAATTCACTAAGCGGTTTGTGTTAAAGCCGCCAACGGAACTGCGAATATCATCATGCTTCTGAAAGCGGAAGTTAATTCCACCGCGAAAAGTATGTGAGCCTCGAACGAAGCTAATGTTGTCCACGACTTGCCAGGTGGTGATCTCACGCAAGTTGTTAATTGGTGGTGTGAAGTTAAACGGATCGCGAGGAATATTGAGAATGAACGGGTTCGACTCCCCGTTCGGATCCGGATTGGTGAAGCTGAACGCGAACTTGTTAAGTCCGACAACGAAC
>DATEDU010000283.1:0-32368 GCA_035281525.1 Pyrinomonadaceae bacterium
TGGCAAAGCGTCGAGACCTAAAGCCTAACGCGGCTGCCGGCTACCTTGCTGGCGCCGCTCTCTTTACTGTCTTTTACTTCAACGATCCGGGTCCGACCTCGGACTCGTTAATGCTGCAGACAATTCCGATCATTTTAGTGATGTTCACGGTCGGCACATTGGTCGCTTCCATGGTGAAGGGTCCGCCGTTCGACAAAATCATCGGTTCGAGCGGCGCTACGATTTTGGGAGTGCTGTACGTGGTCTTGTTGGGCGGCCATCTGGTTGCGGTGCGCACTGGATTTCGTCATGAGCTGTCTGCGGATCTTTTGTCTTTTCTGTTTTTGATCGTTATGGGTTCAGACATTGGCGCGTACTACGTAGGTAAAGCATTCGGTAAGCACAAGCTCGCTCCTTCAATTAGTCCCGGCAAAACTTGGGAAGGTGTCGCGGGGGCGATAGTTGCCGCGTTACTGTTGTCATTGGTTGCGCATTTCTGGTTCTTCAAGGAGCTGCCGTTGAAGTTCGCGCTACCACTTGGAGCTTTAATGACTGTCCTGGGAATTCTGGGAGATCTTACTGAAAGCGCCTTAAAAAGAAGCGCAGGAGCAAAAGATGCGGCTAAGATACTGCCGGGTCACGGAGGCTTACTTGATCGTCTTGATAGCTTGCTCTTCAACGCACCCGTCATCTACTATTTTGGTCGGATTTATTTCAACAGCTGAGCATCACGTCTTGTCCACACCCATCCCCCCGCCGGTTCATTTGATATGACAGCCAAAGGCATCGCAATCCTCGGTTCGACCGGCTCCATCGGCCGCAACACACTGCGAGTGATTGAATCGCTCGGCACTAAGCGGTTTCGAGTTGTGGCCTTAGGTGCCGGCCAGAATGTGGACATACTCGCCGATCAAGTCGCCCAGCATCTGCCGGAGCTCGTGTCGGTCGCTACCGAGGATGCTGCGCACGATCTGCGCGCGGAACTCTTTGAAAGAAACGTAGACCTCCCTCGCATACTGATTGGCGAATCGGGCCTGGTCGAAGTAGCCACTCATCCTCAAGCAGAAACCGTGGTTTCAGCGACAGTTGGCGCGGTTGGATTTGTGCCGACGCTGCGCGCACTCGAAGCGGGGAAACGTGTGGCACTCGCTAATAAAGAAACGCTGGTGATGGCGGGTGAGTTGATGACGAACGCAGCCAAAGCGTCCGGAGCAGAGTTACTGCCGGTCGACTCAGAGCACAACGCTCTCCATCAATGTCTACGTGGAGAGAAGCGTTCTGAAGTCCGCCGCATCGTGCTTACTGCTTCCGGCGGACCGTTTCGTACCAAGACTAAGAGTCAAATGCAGGGGGCAAGTGTCTCCGATGCCTTGCGACACCCGACCTGGGACATGGGCGCAAAGATCACAATTGACTCCGCCACCCTAATGAATAAAGGACTTGAAGTAATCGAAGCTCATTGGCTCTTTGGCTTTCGTCCGGATCAAATCGGCATCGTGGTCCATCCTGAGTCAGCAGTGCATTCGATGATCGAGTTAGTCGACGGCTCGGTCATCGCGCAGATGGGTGTCACCGATATGCGTCACGCAATCCAGTACGCCCTGACCTACCCCGAGCGCCACTCGTGTGAACTTGCGCCTCTTGATCTTACTGCGATCGGCACACTCCACTTTGAAGCTCCCGATCCAGAGCGGTTTCCCTGTATTGGGCTGGCTTACCGGGCGCTTGAGGCTGGCGGCACGCTTCCAACGGTGTTGAATGCCGCGAATGAGGAAGCGGTCAAAGCTTTTATCGAGGAGCGAATCTGTTTGACTGACATTCCTGAAGTGATCGAAGAGGTCATGACCCAATATTCCCCACAGCCTGCGAAGGACCTGGAAACGGTCCTTGCCGCAGATCGAGCGGCTCGCCTATCCGCCTGTCATGAAATAGAAAAACGAGCGAAACGCGCCGATCTTGTCGCTAAACACAATGTTTGACGCTTCTCTCGCAGCCGCGTAAACTCAATTTCGGCAACCCGATGGCAGATTCGGAGTCCAAAACCGGGTTAATTAATCGTTTTATTGATAATGAGAAAGAATAGGATCACATGAGTGTTATTGGTTTATTGGCTTTCATACTCATCCTGGGTGCGGCTGTTGTCCTTCATGAGTTTGGTCACTTTATTGTCGCCAAGCTCTTCAAGATCAGAGTTGAGACATTTTCAGTAGGGTTTGGCCCACGACTGTTCGGAAGAAAGTGGGGGCACACGGACTATCGCGTTTCAGCGATACCGTTAGGCGGTTACGTCAAACTCGGCGGGGATGAATCGAACGCCCCGCTGGAGGGTCAGGGTGCCACCGATATTCCACCCGGAGAAATGTTTAATCTTCGTCCTCGCTGGCAACGGATTCTTGTCGCACTAGCCGGTCCAGTCATGAACATCTTGACTGCATTGGCAATTCCGTTCGCAGCTGCTTTGATTTACGGCGTTCCAGCAACACCGGCCCCGGTAGTCAGCTCAATCACCAAAGGGGGAGCAGCCGAAATCGCCGGTCTGAGACCAGGCGATCGGATCGTTTCGTTCAACGGAACTGAGAATCCGAAGTGGAACACGATTCGGGGGGACGCGCTCCTGTCTCCAAGCCAACAGCTGCCATTGGTCATCGAGCGAAATGGCGAACGAATCCCGCTTACGATTACGCCGACGGCCGTAGTTGAAGAGGGAGAGACTGCTGGGTTCCTTGATTTTGTGCCCGATTATGGTGATGTTCCGATTGTTATTCGTGAAGTCACACCCAATAGCCCTGCTTCCGAGGTTGGATTGCAGATTGGTGATCGAATTCTCGCCGTCAATGGTCAAAACGTGCACAGCGCTGAGCAAGTGACTCAGTTCATACGCGAAAACAGCAGTCAACCGATCACGCTGAGTCTCCAACGAGATGGTACGCCTATGCAACTAACCGCGACTCCGCGCAAGTTGGGCTCGGAGGGTCGTGAGCGGTTGGGTATTCGGCAGGATGAGGAGATTCCGGTTCAACGCGCGAGCTTGGGAACGGCGCTTACATACGCAGTTGAAAGTAATCTCGAGATTTTGAGATTAACGGGGAAAGCACTCGGCCAGGTGATGACAGGTCAGAGGTCAGCGCGCAACACGCTATCCGGCCCGATTGGAATCTATAACGCTGCCGCAGCCTCAGTGGAACAACTTGGCTGGGACGGGTTTTTCAAGATGCTTAGCTTCTTAAGCTTGAATCTGGGCATCTTCAACCTTCTTCCAATCCCGGTCCTCGACGGCGGCGCCATCTTCCTGTTGTTGCTCGAAGGCCTGTTAGCATTGGTTGGACTCCAACTCTCGCTCAGAGTGCGTGAACGCATTCAGCAAGTCGGATTCGTGGTGGTGATCCTGCTGATGGTTTTTGTGATCTCCAATGACGTCGTGAAGTTGATTTCCCGCCGATCTGACAGTAAACCTGCGGCGACTCAGCCGGCGAGATAAGTTTCGGGTTTCGAGTTTAGAGTTCCGCGTTTAACTCGGAACTCGGAACTCGGAACTCGGAACTGGAACTAAAATGCGCAAGTCGAAAGCAGTACAAGTCAAGCACATTCAGATTGGCGGCGGCGCGCCCATCGTCGTCCAATCGATGACTAAGACTGACACTGCAGACGTCGGAGCCACCGTAGCTCAAATTGAAGAGATGGTCCAAGCTGGATGCGAGATTGTGCGCTTGGCCGTACCCGATAAAGACGCTGCCGTCGCACTCAACGAAATCCGCAAACGAGTGCCTGACGTACCAATCGTTGCCGACATTCACTTTCATTACAAACTCGCGCTGATGGCGCTCGACGCCGGCATCGACAAGCTGCGTTTGAACCCGGGGAATATTGGTAAGCACGAGCGGATTGTAGAGGTAGTTCGTGCGGCGCAAGCTCGCAAAGTTCCGATTCGCATCGGCGTGAATGGCGGTTCGCTGGAAAAAGACCTGCTCCAAAAATATGGCACAGCTACGCCGGAAGCGATGGTCGAGTCCGCAATGCGGCATATTCGCATTCTTGAGGATCTCGGCTTTACCGACACGATCATCTCGCTTAAGGCTTCAGACGTGCATCGAACTGTGGCTGCCTACCGGTTGCTGGCAGAGAAAGTCGATTACCCATTTCACCTCGGTGTGACTGAAGCCGGGACCGCGTTTACCGGTACAGTTAAGTCTTCGATTGGGCTCGGGATCTTGTTGCACGAAGGCATCGGCGACACTATTCGCGTGTCGCTGGCCGCCGAACCGCAGGAAGAGGTGCGCGTCGCGTGGGAAATTCTGAAGTCGTTGGAGCTACGAACGCGTGGCGTGACAGTTGTCGCCTGCCCGACCTGTGGGCGTTTGGATGTCGATAACTTCGTGGAGATAGTCACCGAGATCGAGCGCCGGCTGGCTCACGTCGAAGAGCCGCTGCATCTCTCAATTATGGGTTGTGCGGTGAATGGACCGGGTGAAGCTCACGACTCTCAACTGGGAATCACGTTTGGCCGCGGCGTCGGGATGATCTTCAAAAATGGCGTGCCCATGCGCAAAGTGTCCGGCGAGAACATTGTGGAAGCCTTTGTCATGGAGACTGAGAAACTGCTCGCTGAAGAAGCCGCGAAGAAGCAGGTTGAAGAACCTCAATTAGTTGGTATCGATTAACTGGCAGCCATCGTGAGGAAGAGCGCGTCGGTGGCGGGTTTGCGATTGATATTCACACCCAGTGCTTCGCGCAGTTCTTCAATTTGAGCAATCCAGCTGACAGCCTTGCCACTGTCAATCTTTCCACTGAGCTTTGACAACTGAGGAATCAGATCTTCATTCACCAGGTGCTTAGATTCCATTCCCAAGCTAACCATCAGTGCGTCACGTATTAGAGTTTCAAGCACTTCCAACCCGAACTCGTACTCCTCCTTGTGACTCGCGTCATTCATCTCCTCGGCAAGTCGTAACAAGCGCGAGCGATTTCCGTTAACGGCCACCGCTACCAGCACCTCGAGCATTGCCTCGCGCCGTTCCTTAAACGTTTCGAGATCGTCAATCAGAGCTCGAGAGAGGCTGCCCCCGGCGGCGCGCGCACGCAATCGTGCCTCTGCGGGCTTTGCGAGTTTGTTATCCAGCAAATGCTGCTCAATTTCCTCCGCGGTGAGTGGCGAAAACCGAATCGCTTGGCAGCGTGAACGAATCGTCGGTAGTAGCATTGCCGGACGCGAAGTAACCAAAACGATATGCGATGTCGGAGGTGGTTCTTCGAGAACTTTCAACAGCGCGTTCGCCGAAGGCTCGTTTAGTTTGTCTGCGTCATCGATGATGAACAGGCGGGCCGCGCCTTCAAAGGGCCGGTAATTAGCCTCCTGTTCGATCGCTCGCATCTGAGCGACCTTGAGCCATCGTCCCGGAGCTACGACCATGCCTACGTCCGGATGATTGGTCCAAATAATCCTCTCCAGCCCCTCCGGATCAGCGGACGTTGGATAATTCAGGACGATCGTTCGCAGACAGACTCCGCACTTTCCGCAGGCCTCAACTCCCTCGCGTATGCGGCAGTTCAGAGCCCGCGCCAACTCCAGAGCAAAGAGCTTCTTGCCGATTCCTTCCTCACCTGAGAAGAGGAGAGCACCCGGCACTCGGCGCGCTTCGAGCATTCGCCGCAGCAGCTGTTTTACTCGTTCGTTGCCAGTCAGTTGGTTGAACATACCGCGAACTGCCCCCGCTCCTGCAGAAAAGGGACAACGATCTCTTTCACTATCTGCTGTGTTTGGTCTACTCGCCCGCGCGAGTTGATGATTCTAAAACGCTGAGGCTCCTCCGCAGCCAGCCGTAAGTAAGACTCGCGAACTCTCTGATGAAATTCGATGTCTTCGGCATCCAGTCGATCAGTACCGTAGTTTTTCGCCTTGCCTTCCGATCGGCGGCGTGTGCGGGCCACAGCGTCGCTAATTGGCAAATCGAACAGCAAGGTTAGATCAGGCTTGAGACCTTCCGTAGCTAGTTGCACGATTTCGGAAATCAACTCGGGTGGAAAGCCACGACCGGATCCTTGATATGCCTTGGTCGCGTCCGCATAACGATCTGAAAGGACCACCCTCCCAGCTTCAATTGCGGGTCGCAGCACGCGTCGCACATGTTGTGCGCGGTCGGCGGCGAACACGAGCAATTCAGTTAATGGATCGACCTCCTCCTGACCGTCAAGCAATGCCGCTCTCAGGCGCAGGCCTACTGGTGTGCCGCCAGGCTCGCGAGTGCTGACTACGTCACATCCCTGTGCGCGTAAGTACTCGGCGAGCAGGCGTAGTTGTGTGGATTTCCCACATCCGTCAATACCTTCGAAGGTTATGAAAGTGCCGGTCACGAAATCTCAATAATCAGTTGCAGCAATTAGTAGGCAGGTGCAGTAGGCAGTCGAAAGTGTCAAGTGATTCCTGCTCCTGCCGACTGCTCCTGCTGCTTCTTGCTGCTGTTGGAATGCAGAGTGAACGTCGGATGAGAGTCTAAACGAATGTCACGATTGACGCGAGTCCGCGGCTTCATGTGCTGCCTGTTGAGTCTCGGCAGGACCTCGAAGTTCGGCTGCAAACCGTTTTGCGTGAGAGATCGTGGAGATGGCGTGTTTGAAGATGAGCTGCTCCGTCGCGCCCGATTCAAGGAGCACTGAGAATTTGTCGAAACTCTTGATTTTCCCCATCAGCTTCGCGCCGTTGAGCAGATAAAGAGTTACCGTTGCCTTCTCACGTCGAACCGTGTTGAGGAACGCATCCTGGATATTTTGCGGGGTCGGCTTCCCGTCTGACATTGGTCTATGCCTTAGATTGGCTGATGTTTGGGGTGAACTCAGATTATAACCATGAACAAGAAATCCTGAACGCGCGGGGTCATCGTTCGGCCTGGAATGTGTAGCTGTGCAATTCGGTGAGCACCCGGTCCTGCAGAGGGGGCTCGTCGCCGAAACCAGCAAACCATTGAACACCAGGTTCATGTCGAAACCATGTCAACTGCCTTTTAGCATAGTGACGAACGTCCAGTTTTGTTTGTTCAATCGCACTTGCCAGATCCCGCCGACCTTCCAGGTATTCGACGACCCGACGATAGCCATGAGCTCCCAAAGCATTTGAGTTTGCAGGGACTCCATGGGCCAGCAGCCCTCGAACTTCCTCTACGAGTCCTGCCGCAAAATGCATTTCGGTTCGTCGATTTATCCGTTCGTAAAGCTGGTCTCGTGGTGGGTTGAGGGCCAAAATCATCAGCCGGCAGGCACTTTCCGGCGGATCGGGCCGCAAGTGCTTTTGCGCTGAGATTGGCCGGCCGGTTTGCAACCGTACTTCCAGCGCGCGTTGGACGCGGGGCCAGTCGCGAGGGTAAAGCTGTCTGGCGCTTTCAGGGTCCAATCTCTCTAGCAACCGATAGACGTGTTCGGCGCCGTGCTGTTCGCGAATTCTGGTTATGCGGCGCCGCAAATTCTCGTCAGTGGGCGGACTGGGAAAGAAGGGCTGGCGCAACGCGCGTACGTAAAGTCCAGTTCCTCCGACCAACAGCGGCCAGCGACCGCGACTTTCAATGTCGGCAATCGTGTCAATCGCTGCACGAGCCCATTGTCCGGCGGTGTAGTTGATGTCGGGAGAAACAAAATCAATCAGATGGTGAGGCACGCCTCGGCGTTCTTCGATGGAGAGCTTTGCAGTTGCGATTTGAATCTCGCGGTAGACCTGAACTGAATCGCAATTGATGATCTCTCCGTTGAACTTGAGGGCCAGCTCAATACCTAACGAGCTTTTCCCGGAGGCTGTTGGACCAACAACGGCGATGATCGGTTTCAACGGGCTGATGTCTATATCGGAGCTTGATCGAGTTGAGCTCACGCTCGAGAGAATAGCACGCGAAAAAGAATTACTACCCAGAGGAGGAAGAGCAGAAGTAAGGCTCCGATGAGTTGCGCACGTGAGAAGCGCATGTACTCAGATCGCTGGCATCGAAAATATGGTTTGCACCTTCAATTCAAAGTTCGGGAGCAATGGCGAGGTGAGCAGGTCTTCGTCTTGCACCTTCCCAGTCTCTTCCAGAGTATTACCGTTTAGCCGAAAGATTAGAACTGAGCGGTCTTCCCTGTCGACAACCCAGTATTCAGCCACACCGTATTTCGCGTACAGCCTCCGCTTGGCTTGAAGATCGCGGCGTCGATTCTCCGAGCCTCGTGAGAGTATTTCAACAACAATATCAGGCGCGGCGATGACCTTTTCTTCTGAAGTCACCTGTTTATAACGCTCGTTCCGAATGATGACTATGTCCGGAATCACAGCATCGTAATTACTAAAGATGGTGCCAACTCCGGGGACGATCACTCCGATGGGGTTAGCCTCAAGATATGAGCCTAACCGCATTTGTAAATTCTGAAGAACGAGTTGATGAGGTAGTCCTGGTGAGCGGGACACGTGTAGTTCTCCTTCAATGAGTTCGTAACGATTACCGTCGTCGTCAGGAAAGGCGTCGAGATCGTCGATGGTCAAGAGACGGTCAACGTTTGCAGCCATCCTTCCCTCCTAACTGAATTGACTGTGTGAGAAGCAGTCATAAGAATAATCCCGGGACTTCAGGATCTCAAACTTCAGGCTAATACACGGTACGATTGCAGTTTATAATCATTCTCATTCACACCGCGCTTCAGCGCGGTGGTCGTAGGTCAAAAGTAGACGGAAACCGTTTAAACGGTTTCCTCTGCAATGGGTCCACAAATCACCGGGCTGAAGCCCGGTGTGAATGAGACTCGCTACACACTTCAAAGTACTTCACTACTCTAATACATCTTCGTTAGTTCGATCCCCGTATAATATGTCTTCAGAATCTCATCAGATCTCAAGCCTTGGCGAGCCAGACCGTAAGCACCGACCTGGCACATGCCGACACCGTGGCCCCAACCGCGTCCCGTAAAAATAAAGCTCGTTACACGACCTTCAGAGTCATATCTGCGATCGATCACAAACAGTTGTTCGCGCAAGCCGAGCACCGATCGGATCCGGCCGCCCCGCACGTGTGCCGTGCCTTCTCTTCCTATCACCTCCAGATCGATCACTCGACGCGAGGTGCCTCGAGCAGCCACTCGCAAGTCATCGATTGGTCCAATCCCCCTGGCCGCACGCGCGAGCCGAGCCTGCACTTGGCCGAGAGACAATTCCTTGGTCCAGTTAGTGAATGGAGAGAATCGCTCGGCAGCCGCGCCACTCGGCGCTGGTCGGACCTCGAGATAATCAACTTCGCCACTCGAATTCACATGAAACATTACCGGCTCACCGCCGACAAGCATCACGGCGCTCACTGGATGCAAACTCTCGCCGATCTCGCGGAACAAATAAGATTGATTACTGACTCTAATGGTCTGTTCCTTGCCTTTCGCCGGACGCAACACGAGTGCGCCAGCGGCGGTGGGGCGAGCAGTTCCTTTTTGCAGTTGCAACAGACCTCGTGATTCGAGCAGGCGCGATATCGCATGCAGCACGCGGCCTCGCGACATTTGCTCGCGTGGCCGTAAGGTCGCGTCAGGAAAAATTGATAGACAGCCATCGCGGATCAGCAACGCTACGTCCGCACGATTGGCTTGCGGAATCTCGCCGGAATCCCGCATCGCCAGCAAGTACTCAACGTCGAGATTATTGAGCAAGGTATCCGCGCGATTCTCGCCAAAGACTGCTGTATTCAGTGCCGTTGCGAAAGCCGGCGGCCGAACTATGTCTTCCGTTACCACGGGGGCGGTTTGTCGCGCGAGCCTTGCGACGCCGGTCAACCAGTGTCGAACTTCTGACAGCGAGACTCGGTCCTCAAGCCAATCATCCGAAACCCGTGAAGGCAACGGTGAAAAGTTGTGAGCCGCAAGTAACGCCACGTCGCGAGCGAAAACGAGATTCTTGTCATCGCGCAACTCCGCGGGCTCGCGACTTGTTCGGACGGTGAACGTCGAGAGGGCTGCCGTCCCTTCAATTCCGCACTCGTGACCGACCAGATACGGCACAGCATGATTAAAAATATTCCCAGCGTCTTCGGTGCGTCCGCCGCACGTGGAAGTGTAGAGCGCGTTTATCGGCTCTCCATTGTAAGTTGCAATGATGCCGCGCGTTTCATCCACCGCGCGAGTCGAAAGCGGGTGCTCAGAAGAGACTCCGCGGTAAACCTGCGAACGAGTAGTCGGTAGAATGTCAAAGCCCTGCGACATGAACTGCCCGCGATTACGCAATGCGTAAGTTCGCGCAGCAATGGCCTGCGCTTTTAGTGCTTCGATGGAAGGATAGCCGCCCGGCGAAAGCTCGTTGGCGACCACGCCTCGGACGTAATCCTCCAATCCGATTACGTTCACTACCGTCAATGTGCCGCGCGTGTTGGCAAACACCTCTATGCGGCCACGGTACGGCCGGTTGTTGAGACGGACAGGCGCGCGCGCTTCGTCGTCTGACATCAAAACTACAGGCGCGCTCGAGCTGAAGCTTCGGGCAGCACCCGAAAATCCCACCACTTCGCGCGATGGAAGACTAGGCCGGGCAGCAAGCCGAACAGCGCTGTCGGAACTTCGTGAAGAAGGGATCGGCGGAGGTGAGGGAAGCGTCGATTCGAACACGGTTGAATCAAAGCCGGCGTCGTTCAAACGCGCACTCAATTCCTCAGCTTCAGCACGCGACAGCCTTGACCCCACCCGCAGGCCCCACGTGTTCGTTTCAGCGTCGAGAACTACCTGAGAGTCTTCGTCGAAAGCTTCGCGAATTTCTTTTGCTTTCTGTTCTGCTTCATCGCGTGAAGCTGCACCCGCTACCTGCAGACGGTAGTTGTCTTCACTACTAATTACCGGCCGCGGGGACAGCATTCGCGGTTCCAGACGCACCTGCGCAACATCAAGCGGAACGTGCGTTGAGCCAGTTTCATTCGTGCTCATCAGGCGACTGGTCGTGGACACAGTCGCCGAGCGTAGATTCGTGGCAAGACCCACCCTGATCTTCGGTTCAGATGAGAGGGCAAGCGTTGCGATTTGCTTTTCAGTATTGTTGATGCGCCGTGGGCGAATCTCGTCGTGCGACGATTGTTGGCCTTGCGATAACACTGAAAACGAGAGGAACTGCGCGGGCAGGACGAGTAGAGCGATGAATCTTCGGGCGAACGAACTGCGCATTACCTGGAAGCCTTATTGCGACGTTTATCTCGTAGCAGGGTTCGGGGAGAGGCGCCGCGTGGCCATAGTACTACAACATTGCCAATTTTCGATTGCCGATTGGCGATTTCAAGCACTTACTGAAACTGAGTTCACCAAAAACCAACTTGAAGAATTGCGAATTGGCAATCGGCAATCGGCAATCTTTTTAATCTGCGTAATCTGTGGATAGTTCTAAACGAAATCATCAAGTACAGCACCAGGCAGCACCTCAACCGGGGACTCGCCGCGGCGAAAGATCCGAGCACCAGTAGAACCTTTCAAAACAGCCACACCATTCTCAACGCGCACCATTGCTCCTTCGCGCAGACCTACCACCGGCACGTCGTTCTCTTCCAGAAACTGCAAAATCCTCTCCTCGCGTGTCTCGCCCATGTGCTTTGAAGTCGGATCAGGATCGAGATAGTGCGGGTTGATCTGAAAACTCACTAAACCCAAGGCCCGGAAAGACGGTGGCTCAACGATCGGCATGTCATTAGTCGTTCTGATCGTTGGCCCGGCGACGTTTGAACCCGCACTCGAACCGATATAAGGCATTCCCTGTTCGACCTTCTGTTTGATTAGCGGCAAAAGCCCAAAATCATAAAGCGCCTTGAGCAGTCTGAACGTGTTTCCTCCACCGACGAAGATCGCGGAAGCATTCGCGACGGCCTCAGCCTTATCGGCCGCTTCATGTATAGAGTCAAGTTCGTAGTTCATCCGGTTGAATCGTTCTCGCGCTTTCGCGGCGTACATGTCGTGATCATGAAGCGCGAAAGGAACATAAAGAACGCGGTTTATGTTTCCGAGGAAACCACGAATCTCCGGTTCAGCGTGATCAAGAAAACCACTGCCGTAAAGTGTGGAACTACTGATGAGAAGGACTCGCATTAGATTTACTTCGGCCACAGATTTATACAGATAATCACGGATCAGAATTGATAAGCATTTTGCCTGATCTGTTTTTATCCGTGTTCATCTGTGGCCCGTTTAACTTGGCTCCTTGTAACCGTACTTCTTAAGCAACGTTTGCCCTTCAGCGCTCATGATGAAATCCGCAAATTGTCTCGCCGAGTTCTGCTTTGCCGACGCTTTCACCACTCCTAAAGCCTGATCGATAGGACGATGGAGGCTTTCGCTGATCTCAATGAAGTGACCATCGCCCGGCTTCAAGAGCGCACGTGGCAGAAATGCAACTTCTGCATTGCCGGACGAAACAAATTGCTTCACCTGCGACACGTTCATTCCGTAAACAACTTTGGGTTCGATCTGTTCCCAGATTTTTAGCGCGCGTAGAGTTTCTAGAGCAGCTTCTCCATAAGGTGCGATATCGGGTTTTGCAATCGCGACCCTTTCGTACTCTTTGCGAGTCAGATCTTCGACTCGGGTCAGATTCAATAAGCTACCGGACGGAACCCAAACGACTAAGCTGCCACGCGCATAAACTCTATTCGTCCCCGGAGTCAACAAGCCCTTCCGGTCCAGGCCCTCCACATGTGCCACATCCGCAGCGGCATAGACGTCGAACGGCGCTCCGTTCTCAATCTGCCTTGCCAGATCGGCAGTGCTCCCGAAGCTCAACACGACGCGGGTGCCGGTCTGACGGGTGAATTCTTTGGTTAGTTCCTCAAAAGCGTCCGTTAAGTTCGCAGCCGCCGCGACAATTATCTCCTCAGAAGGGTTTGCGTCTGGTGTAGCCCGTCCGCGGCAACCGGCAAAACATAGAAAAACGACACCCACCGCCACAGCGGTCCATTGACTGGAACGCGTACTCAGCAAGTCCCAATTCATCAAAATAGTGCCCGTAATGTAACAGGAAAAAGCAGTTATTTCTTCCCAGAAATGCAGAAGTTATGGTATAGAGCAGGCTACCCCCGCACCCAAATGTCGTGAGACGTCGACCCGGAGGAGGTTATGAGCCTCATAAGGGCAAGTGCATTTCATAGCAAAGCGGGAGCCCTCTCAGCCTTTATCTTACTGGCGCTGCTGGTATGCAGTTGTCTGCCAACACCGCAATCGGAATCGGGCGGCATCAACATCACGCTTTATGCCTTTTCGATCATGAAGGAGGCCCTTGAAAAAGGTGTGTATCCAGGTTTTTCGGCAAAATGGAAAGCTGAACACGGAGTGGATGTCCATTTCACTTCTTCATATGCAGGTTCGGAAACTGTTACCAATCAAATCCTTCAAGGAGTGGCCGCAGACATCGCCATCGTTTCCATCGAGCGCGACGCCGACCGGCTGAAACAAGGTGGATTTGTGACGTCAGATTGGCACCTGCTACCAAACAAAGGGATTATTAATAAGACGCCTTTTGTAATTCTGGTACGCCCAGGAAATCCGAAAGGGGTTCGTGATTTCTCGGATTTGGCAAAAAGCGGTTTGAAGTTAATTCATCCCGACCCTATTAGTTCCGGTGGTGCCCAATGGTCGATCCTTGCTATCTACGGTTCGGAACTGATTAAGAGCGAAAAAGAATTAGGGCCAGGCGAGAAGAATGAAGGGCGCGCGTTACAGATGCTGCGAGCGATTTGGCGGAACGTCATTTCCACTCCTGGTTCGGCCCGTGAAGCACGCACCCAGTTTGAAACAGGTTTTGGCGATGCGCTTGTCACTTACGAACTGGAAGGTCTGTTAATGAAACAGGCAGGCACTGCTGTTGAGATCGTGTTTCCACAGGCGACAATATTTAGTGAGCACCCTGCCGTTGTAATCGATCGCAATGTTTCGTCCAACAAGCGTCCGGTAGTGGACGCGTTCATGCAATATCTTTGGACCGAAGAAGCGCAACGCGGGTTTGTCCAATATCACTTTCGTTCCGCGTCGGACGAGAAGCTCAACGAAGAGAACAAGGGATTGGGACACATCGAAATGCCGTTCACGATTGAATACTTTGGTGGCTGGAGCCGCGCTTATCCGGAAATCATTGAACGCGTGTTTCGCGATCAGGTGCAGCAAAGGAGATAGGACATTGCCGATTGCCAATTGCCAAATGCCGATTGGCAATCCCCAAGCTTGTTGAGTTTTTGCCTCAAAAGGAGTTCTAAATTGGCAATTGGCAATTCGCAATCGGCAATGATGTTATGAGTACGGTTATACCTACAATGCGGCATGTGCGCGGATTCGACGTAGTGCGTCCACTGAGCATCGGAATGCTCATTTTCATGATGCTGCCGCTGGTGTTTCTCCCGCTGCTATCCATTTTCATTTTTGGCACCAGCAAAGGATTAACGAGTTTCTGGCAGGCACTGATGGCGCCCGAAGCTGTCTTTGCTCTCAAACTGTCGATGGTCACGAGTTTTTGGGCGACAGTTTTCAACGTTCTATTCGGGCTGTTCGCTGCTTACGTCCTTTCGCGTTACAACTTCTGGGGTCGGAATGCACTGATTGTCACCATTTCACTTCCAACGGCCATTCCCACCGCCGTAGCCGGATTCGCGTTGCTACTTTTATGGGGGCCGTACGGCACGCTCGGACGATTTCTCAGGCCTCAGGGCATTGAGATAATGTTCACGGGTATTGCGATCATCCTTGCCAATATCTTCGTGACGTTTCCATTGGCATTCGGTGTGATCAAGCCGGTCTTCGATACAATGAGTCGTTCGCTTGAAGAAGCTTCAGCAACGATTGGTGCGACGCGTTGGCAGACCTTCTGGCATGTGACGCTCCCATCGTTGCGCGGGGCAATCGTTTCAGGCGCGTTGCTGACGTTTGCGCGTGCGGTCGGCGAGTTTGGCTCAACGATTCTCGTATCGGGTAACCTGGCTGGACGAACGCAGACCGCACCGCTATATATTTACGCGAAGTTCAATGAAGGCCAGATCGAAGCTGCGAACGCCATTGCGATCGTTTTGGCTTTGTTTTCATTTCTGATTTTTAGCGTACTGTTCTTTGCTCGAGACTGGCTGGACGTTGATTGAGGAGAATGTGAGAGCCAAGCAGGCCATCTTTCCACATGTAAATGAAAAGAAGCCGGGATCGAACCACGACCAGGCTCCGGCGGCTACAAGTGTAACTGGCATCAGCAAGAAATTCGGGAAAGTAGGTGTGCTGGAAAACATCAATTTTGATGTTTCTGAAGGTGAGATTCTGGTCCTGCTGGGCGCGTCGGGGAGTGGTAAGACGACAATTCTTCGCATCATTGCCGGCCTGGAACAGCCGTACACCGGCAAAGTCATCCTCCATGGCAAAGATGTCACTGAGCTGCCCGCCCGCGAACGCGGAGTCGGTGTGATTTTCCAGGCGTATGCGTTGTTCCCCAAAATGACCGTTGAGAAGAACATTAGCTACGGTCTGAGGATCAGAAAGAAGAAGCGGAAAGAGATCCGTGAAACTGTTGACCGCCTCGTGTCACTGGTGCAGTTGGAAGAACATCGAAAGAAATATCCATCTCAACTCTCTGGTGGACAACAGCAGCGCGTGGCCATCGCTCGCACGCTCGCCTACAACCCGGAAGTCTTGCTGTTTGACGAACCGTTCGGGGCACTCGATGCACAAACGCGTTTGCATCTGCGCCGCGAGATCAAGGCCCTACTAAAGAAGGTAAATGTACCCTCAATTTTTATTACCCACGACCAGGAAGAAGCATTGGAGCTTGGTGATCGGATCGCAGTAATCAACGCCGGTCGGATCGAACAGATCGGGACACCTTCTGAGGTCTACAACCATCCGGCTACTGAATACGTAGCCACTTTTTTGGGAGCGGCGAATGTACTTCCGGGAGTTGTGCGCGGCGACAAAGTCGAGGTTGGTTCAGCGATGGTTTGCCTTCCCGATCCGGAAAAATTCAAAGACGGCCAATCAGTAAAGGTGATCTCCAGACCTGAGGATGTTCTGTTAAGTCCTACGGCAGATTTCCCTCATGGCCGCACGTGTATTGCAAAAGGCGTTGTGGAAGAGGTTAGTTTTGTTGGTGCTTACGAGCGAGTAGGCTTGCGAGTCGATCCATCCGAGTCGTCTTCCTGCGATGCTGAGGACGCCTTCTTATTAACCACCGAAACGCCTGAAAGTCATAGCACCAAGCGGATCATCGCAACACGTCCCAAGCCTGAGAGCGCCACGGTGCAATTTAAAGTCGGAGATCGCGTGGCGGTCGCGTTGGCCTCCTTCACCGTCTTACCCGATGCCAATGACAAGGCTGTCAAGCAGAGAACCACGGGCCCGCTAAGATAGTCTCGAGGAAGGGTGGCTTCACCCCCGCTACAGTGCTGCAACGGCCAAACGATGAAATTCTCTGCGGATGCTGTTGATGTTAACGAACGGCAGCGACCGCCCATGCGTCCGATTAGTGAGCAGGATAAACACTCGTTCGTGATTAGGGTCGATCCAGCAACTGACACCAGTAAATCCTGTGTGGCCATAGCTGTCCGGCGGCAACGCCGGTCCAGCCGTTGAATCCTTCGTGGCCGCCAATTGCCATCCGATAGAACGCGCTTCTTCTAATCCTTCTGTCATGTTCGTGCGAAACAGTTTGCAAGTCTTTTCATCCAACAATTTGCTTTGACTCGGAAGGAACTGATTGGCAAGGATCAGCGTTTCGTGCGCAGTCGAGAACAATCCGGCGTGTCCGGCTGCACCGCCGAGAAAATATGCATTGCCGTCATGCACCTCTCCCCATATCAAAGCTTCACGCCACTTTGCATAATCTCCCGAGCCAGCCGCTCGGCACATATCCCGTTCATACGCGTTGCCTGTTTCACACGCGGCAATACCCGTTTGCAATGCGACCTCAGGATTGAAGAAAGTTCGCCTTAAATTTAATTTCTCAAAAATCTCCTCGCGCGCGAGCTCGGCCAGACGTCTACCCGTGAGTCGCTCCAACAATAGTCCCAACACGATGAATCCGAGATCGCTGTAAATCACGCGCGTTCCCGGTTTGTATTCGAGATCCAAGCCGGCGACCACGCCCGCAGCTCGATCCTGTTCGCCCTCGGCGAGAATGTAGAGCGGCCTCCATGCGGGCAGCCCAGCGCTGTGCGTGAGCAGCTCCCGGATCGTAATTGCTTGCCGGTCAGTACGTTCGAACTCGCGGAGGTAATGCGAGACGGAACTGTCGATCGTGAGTTCACCCAACTTAATTAGCTGAGCGCAAAGCAACGTCGTAACTAACGGTTTAGTAAGTGATGCGAGGTCGTAGATCGTGTCGAGAGTCGCGGTTATGCGATAAGGCTGAACTACTGAATGTCCGAGTGCGTCCGCAAAGACTGGCTGACCGCGCTCGGCGACGGTGTAAACGGCAGAAGGAAAGTCACCATTCCGTATGCGGTCCGCCAATAGTGCTGAGATTGGTTCAGATGGCTTGCCTGAAGCTTCTTCACTCCGTAGGAGTGAGATGTCTATAGTGCCCACCGGAACCTTTCCTTCCCGCGCCGTTCGGAGGGGCGGAACGAATCTTAATTGTACCTGTAGGTTCCATCATGCGCCCCTCCGAACGGCGCCTGGGTTTCCCATCTCTCGATCTATGAACATCTCACTCCTACGGAGTGAAGAAGCACCTTCTAGTCGGCGGGGACACGAACAGACCTGTTGGATGCTACGTTAACCTTCACGGTGTGTTCTTCAATGCGCTCGAGAGCCCGTAGTGCCAACGCCAGCGCGTTCTTGCCTTCGGTTCCCCCGACGGGCGAGGGCAGGCCATCTCGCGCAGCCTCGACAAACGCGACAATTTCCGCGCGCAGCGGTTCGACATCGATTACATCCAGATGTCGGATATGCACTCCGGGCCACAGTCCTTCAGCGTTTGGCGGCGCGAGGCTGCTGATCGACGCACGCTTAGTCGTGTAGTCGACCGCAACGTAGTCATGAGGTTGAAAGAAGCGCATCTTACGAATCTTCTCAGTACCCACTCGTGATGCGGTGATGTTGGCAACTGCACCCGAGGAAAATTCCAGGCGCGCGTTGGCTGCATCGACCTTGTCAGTGAGAATCGGAATACCGACGGCGTGCAGGTCCGTGACTTGCACCTCTTCCCCAACCAGCCATTGCACTATGTCAAGGTCGTGAATCATCAGGTCGAGCACTACGTCGATGTCGAGTGACCGCGCCGTGAACTCCCCAACACGATGAATCTCAAAATAGACGGGATGACGAACATGCGGTCTCAAAGCGACCAGGGCCGGATTGAAACGCTCCAGGTGGCCGACTTGCAATAGTGCGTTGCCTTTTTTGGCGGCTTGGATCATCCGCTCTGCTTCAGCCAATGTTCGCGATATTGGCTTCTCGACCAGGACGTGAATCCCGGCTTCAAGCAAGCTACAGGCAATCTCGCTGTGAGACTCAGTAGGAACTGCGAGGCTTACCGCGTCGACACGACCGATTAACTCTCGCCAATCAGTAGTCCACTGAGCGTTTCGTTCCTCGGCAACGGCACGAGCAGTTTCCGGTCGTAGATCACAAATCCATTCGAAGGTGGTGAGTGCTTCCGCGGCCAGTGCGGCATGAATGCGCGCATGCTGACTTCCCAGATGGCCTACGCCAATGACCGCCGTGCGTAACATTCGTGTTATTTAATGGATTGTCTTTTCGTGTATTTTAGTGGACCGTTCTTCGCGTTGTTTGTGGCTCCGGAGACTATACTTGCAACCTTCAAGGCTTGCCAAGCGCGTCTGGTTCTTAATATTTCTTGCTGTCATTGCGTTTTATTTTTACGGACTGGGCCACATACCTTTTGTTGGACCTGACGAGCCGCGATACGCTCAAGTCGCGCGTGAGATGTTTCAAAGCGGCGACCTGATTACGCCCACCTTGGGCGGTCACACCTGGTTCGAAAAACCACCTTTACTCTATTGGACAATCATTGCTGGTTATAGCGTGTTTGGCGTTAGCGAGTGGGCAGCTCGTCTTGGCCCCGCGCTCTGCGGACTACTGACGATAGCAGCCGTGTTTTGGATCGGCAGCCGAGTTCGTCGAAACGATAACTTATCTGAATTCGGCCAATGGTCTGCGTTCGTCACAGCTTCGACGCTTGGGATCATCGTCTTTTCCCGCGGTGTCGGCTTTGACAGTGTCGTCACCATGACGATTGCCTGGGCTCTTGCGTTCTTTCTGGTGTCGGAGACAACGACAACAGAAGCAGGAGGCAGTTGGCAGGATCCGGACGGTCGAAGACGGCGGTTGTGGATTGGCTTCTATGCATTCATCGGACTGTCGCTGCTGGCGAAGGGACTCGTCGGTTTGGTTATTCCAATCGGAGTGCTTGGCGCATATTACTTAATCCGCAGAGAACGGCCGTCACGGTCTTTTATTTCCAGTCTGATTTGGGGCTTGCCGCTAGCCCTCGTCGTCGCAGGTATTTGGTATGTCCCGGTTACTGTGCGACACGGTTGGGCATTCGTTGACGAGTTCATTCTCCAGCATCACTTCGCGCGCTACGTTTCGAACAAATACCACCATCCGCAGCCGTTCTTTTTTTATTTCCTGATCATCATTCCGTTAACGTTGCCATGGACCGTTTTCTTCGCGGAAGGACTGGCGCAGGTGCGCAAGTGGCGATGGCGTGGTGCAGATGCCGAAGACAAGTTGCGAACCTTTTCGGCTGCGTGGCTGCTTTTTCCAATGGTGTTCTTCTCGTTTTCAGGCTCGAAGCTGCCCGGATACATCCTTCCTTTATTGCCGGCAGCAGCCTTAATTGCAGGTGAGCGTCTTACGAGTTTTGTACGGCACGGTTCGACTCGTAACTGGCCTATGCGGATCACTGGCGCTATGTGCGGCTTGTTTGCGATTGGTGGCGTTATTTGGGGGATATACTTTGCCCGCCTTCCTCGCTCGTGTGTGTTGCTGACTGCCGCGCCAGTGATTGTCGCAGCCATAATTTGTGTTTTGTTGACACCGACGCTGGGCCCACCTGCTACCGCAGGTGGTTCTGACACGTCGCGTACGACCGCCGCGATGTCGATAGGTCTCGCGACATTTACGTCAATTGTGATTGCCTTGAACTGTGGAGCTTCGATATTTGCAACTCGTGAATCAACGCGAGAACTGATTCGGGTTGCCGCTGCTCGCGGGTACGACTCATCACCCGTTTATGCTCTGCATGAGATTGATCGGACGGCCGAGTTCTACGCAGCGGGACGGATTGTCTACGGTGCGGATGGTGATCCGATCCGATTTGAAAGCGCGCTGGATGTGTTGGATGCGGCGAGAAAAACTAACGGCCCGATCCTTGTGTTTGTGCCTGAGAAGTATATATATCAACTGACGAGCTTGAAGGGTGTTCGCACGGAGTTGATTGGGAGTAACGGGGTGCTGGCCTTGGTGGGAGTCTCCCCGCGGTGAACAAGGTGCCAGGTGCCGGGTATCAGGTGTCAGAAGAGCATTTGGATCGATACCCGGCACCTGACACCCGGCACCTGACACCCGGCACCTGACACCCGGCTCTAGGTTCACGACACAGCAGCAAAATCTTATCGCAGCATCCGATCGAAGAAATCAATCACCTGCCGATCATAACGCTCGCCCTCTTCACCGGTGGCCGAGGGCAAGTTGAAACCAGTCAAAGGCAAGTCCGTTTTGACTTCAACATTCGCCGGCTCTTGAAAACAACGGGTTAGGCCGACCGTAGAATCGCGCAGATAGCCGGCATCCCTTCCTGAGAGCAACAAAATACGCCGCCCCCGAAGTGAGGCCGCAAGCTCGCAAGCCGGCGTGTTATCAAACTGAGACAGGAAGTAAACTCGCATCGCGGCGAGCGTCAAGCTTTGCAACGGCCTGACATTAATCCCAAGATCATTCTTCGCAGCAGCTTTCACCATCTCATCCGGATTATGCGGTACCGAGTCGAGAACCAGTGCTCGTATTGCTTCATCCGATCGCGCAGCGCGAACAGACGCGTACGCACCCAACTCGACGCCGTACAGTCCAATTTTACTGGTCACCAGCGGCTCGCCTTTTTGGGTCTTCAGACTACGCAGAAAGTCGAGAGCGGCTAGCACGTCGTCAGCCTCGCGCGTGCCGAAGGAGCTCCAATTGACGGGTGGCGTTAAGCCGTGTCCCCTCAAATCCGGCCAGAGAATCGTGAAGTTTGTAGTTTCGTAGATCTTAACGCCGAGATTAAAGAGCCAGGATCGATCGGCGCCGTAGCGATGAGTTAACACCACCGCGGCTCCTCCGCCGCGCAGCAACCAGCCTCGCGCTTGGGTCCCGTCTCGATTGGACCAGGATTCCTCTGTAACTTTCAGAGCTGGACCACTGATCTCAGAGAACGCTTGCGGCGTAACCAGATAAGGATTGCGAGGTGGGCGCGTCACCCCGTAGACAATGAACGCGAGCGCACTCCCAAGAGTCACCACCAGGATTAAGACGATTGGCAAAATCGTTCTGAGAAGTTTCTTTCCTGGTCTTCGTCGCGAGGGCATAAAGAGTTGAAGGATGAGGTTGGAAGGACTCAAGTTCTATTAAGAACCATTAGCGACACTGAGTCTCAGCCTTTACGATCTTGGGCCACCACATCCCTGGCGCTGACTCCTTCCTCAATTGCGCGAGCGTAGTCCTGCGGAGTGTTGACGTTATCAAAAAAACGGTTGGCGCCGGTCAAATCCTCCAGTTCATTGAACCCCACCCAGCGCGTACGCACTGATTGTAACAGACCAAGCGGCTTCCGTTCGCCGGTTTTGATGAGTTCCTCAGCACGCAGCAGGCACGGTGTACGAGCATAAAGCGCGCACAGCGGCTGTGGACGCCCGTCATTTTGAACCGGTACAACTGAGTCAAAGTCCTCACGCATCTCAGCCAACCGGGCAAACAGGGGTGTGGTAACGAACGGCAGGTCGCAAGCGACGACCAAAGCCCAGTTGGACTGACAAGCTGTGAGAGCCGCATGAACGCCACCGAGTGCGCCCCAATGTTCGTAAACGTCGGCAATGATCGGCAGTTTTGGGTCAACGGGTTCGGCAAGTTCGGTCGTTCCGCTCAGTGCGGAAGCGTTGTCTCGGCCCACGAGAGTGACTGAGCTGGATACCGGCGATAATTCTCGGGCTATGCGTTGAATAAATGTGTGGCCGCCAAGCTTGAGAAGAGCCTTGTCGGTGCCCATGCGGCTTGATGCGCCGCCCACAAGAATAAAACCTGAGATCGTGCTCATCGTACGGCACGTTAGCACATTTCAGCGTAAACCTTGACCGCTGTTTAAAGCCGCAGTTATAGTCACTTAGATGGCTGCGGGAACAGAACCGCTTGCAGTAGGAAGCGGTCATGGCACTCAAAGTAGTATGAAGAAAGAAATATTTGTGAAGCGATTTATTTCAGGTGTTTTCGTAGTGCTTGTGCTGGCAGTGTTGGCTGGCCCAGCGCGTCCTGTCGTTGCGCAGACCACCAGCGCCGCCCAGCCCTTGACGTCGGCCTCTGATCCGCGACTGTTTCCAATATCGGATCTCAAACCTGGAATGAAGGGCGTTGCTCGTACCGTCTTCTCAGGAAGCGAAACGCAGGATTTTGATGTTGAGATCCTGGGAGTATTGCCGGGCTTTCCGGCACCGCGCCAAACAACGATTATTGCGAGACTGGGTGGGCCGAATATCGATAAGACCGGAGTCTTCGCCGGCATGTCAGGCTCGCCAGTTTACATCGAAGGTCGTCTGGTTGGCGCTATTGCATTCAGCTTTCCATTTTCGAAAGAACCGATCGCTGGAATAACTCCCATCAAGCAGATGATCGATATCTTCGAGAAGGGCTCGATGGAGAGTCCGAAGGTCAAAGATCCGCGTCCGGTCTCTTTCGCTCAGCTCGCTTCGACCGAATGGAAACCAACGCTGCCGAAACAAGCCGTCACGGCAACACCACTGATTGCTCCCGTATCGTCTGGTTCTCCACTAGTTTCGCTGATGGGGCAGCAGATGACGCCGATTGCTACGCCGCTCGTTTTTGGTGGAATCAGCCAGGAATCTCTTTCAATATTCGCGCCGCAGTTGATCGCGAATGGTCTTCTGCCCGTTTCGGCAGCAGGCGGCTCGGCGCCTATCACCGAACTGGCGCAGGCCAATGCGACTACTCTGACGCCCGGAAAATCCCTGAGTGTTCAGCTTGTTCGCGGCGACTACTCGATTGCTGCATCGGGCACGGTCACATTTCGCGACGGCGATCGCATTTATGGTTTTGGACATCCTTTCCTGAGCCTCGGCGCCGCAGACATGCCAATGACTGAGACGTCAGTCGTAACGGTTGTGCCGAACGTCAACAACTCGTTCAAGCTTTCCGTGCCGGGCCGAATGATGGGAGCGATATCTCAAGATCGCGCAGCAGGTGTCTTTGGCAAGCTTGGCCAAGCGCCAAGGATGATTCCTGTAAAAATCAATCTGCACACGAGCCGCGATCGCACGGAGACTTACGCGTACGAAGTTGCGAACGATCAGTTTCTGACCCCGTTGTTGCTGAACCTGACAGTCTTTAACACCATCAGCTCGAGCGAGCGCGTGCTGGGTGAATCGACCATCACTATCAAAGGCAACATAAAAGTTAAGGGGCAGGAGAGCATCCAGTTAGACCGCCGTTTTTCCGCGAGCAATTCGGCGATTCAAGCTGCAGGCTCAGTAGCCGGTCCAATTGGATCACTGTTAGCCAGCGGTTTTGAAGATGTCCAGATCGACGGCGTGACACTGGACATTTCTTCCACTGACAGTAAGTACACGGCAACACTCGAACGCATCGCTCTGGACCGGAACGAAGTCAGGCGTGGCGAGAACATTGAAATACATGCCTACGTCAGGACTGAAGCTGGCAAACAGTTCGTCCAGCGAATTCCAGTGCAGATTCCGGAAGATTCTACGCCGGGTCAGTTGTTGATCTTCGTCGGCGACGGCAACGCACTTCAGGAAGGCTCCGCGGCGAAATCGTTTGTTCCTCAGGATCTCGGTCAGCTCGTGAAAGCTATTAATAAGGTCAAGAAGAGCGACCGACTTTACGTCAAACTCTTCCGCATAACGCAAGGCGCGGTTATCGGCACCGACGAGTTGCCAAACTTGCCTCCTTCGATGGTCGCGACGCTCAATAGCGATAGAACGTCAGGAGGTTTTACACCGACTGCGCTTTCGCCTGTGTACGAGACTGAACTGCCGCCCGCCGAGTTTGTGATCTCAGGTCACCAGCTGATCGCCATCGATATCGTGCGGTAAGCAAGTCCTACCTTTGTAGTTCCATGCACTACTTTGTGATGTCTCGTGCAGTTTTTATTTGTGCGTTACTACTCACTCCTGGTCTGGATCTGCAGGCGCAGACCGCTTCTCCAGTATTTCGCTCACCTGCTCATGCCGGGCGTACTTCGCGTTATCGAAGGAATCTGATCAAGTACAACGAGGCTTGGGCCATCCGAATCGTCCGGACGCTCCACAGCGCACAAGCCACGTATCAAGCGACAGTCGGGAACGGGAACTACGGGACGCTCCAGGAACTTGGGAAGCAAAAATTAATCAGCCCAATCCTCGCCGATGGTCATGGATATGGATATCTGTTCCGTATCAGAAGGGAAAAATTCTCGCCGGAATCACCCGCTTCGTTCGAAATAGTGGCAATCCCTCGCAAGTACGGCCGCACGGGCCGGCGATCGTTCTACATTAATGAAACTGGCGTAATTGTCGCTGCTGATAGAAAAGGCGGCGAGGCGCACGCCGCAGACGATCCACTCGATCCGTGATTTTGGTTCGTGTGATTTCGTGTATTTATTTCGTGTGATTTCGTGGATTCTCTCGGGCTACGAACAGAAATCGACTATCGGAATTTGGAACCCGAATCTCTTCGAAGTTGACGGACTCCTGGAGCCGTTCACGGAGCCGAATTCCTCCAAAGAGCAGCAGTGTGCTTTCCGGCGGAGCCCACTGAATAAGCGTGGGCAACATTTGCGCGAATCTTTCCAGCGCGCGGCAGCTGACAAACTCCACCTGCGGCGTAACAGTCTCCTCGAATCGCTGAGCGATCACAGTAGCAGATGTTCCAGTCTGCTTCAGAGCCTCTCGTAGAAACACGGCCTTCTTTTTTGATGATTCAAACAGCGTGGCTTTGACGTCCGATCGGGCAATCAAACAGGGTAGGATCGGGAGCCCTGCGCCGGATCCTATATCTGCGACACGTGCGTCTCTCGGCAAGTGAGGCAGCAACACCAGCGATTCTAAAACGTGTCTTCGTGCAAACTCTCGAGGTGAACACGGGGCGACCAGATGCAGTCGCGGATTCCACGAATCGAGCAGCATGTAATATGCTGCAAGGCGATCGAAGCTGTCCGGAGTAATCTCGACACCATAATCAGCGGCGTCTGATACAAGAGTATTGGTAAACTCTGTTACCCGCGATTTATCCGTCATCTTAGAATGCAGTGTAACAAACACGAAAGTCTGTTAAGCATCCACATGAACGACATTGCTGCACAACATGAAAGGCTGGGCCAGGCCGTAACAAAAATCGTCGTAGATTTCGTTGCGACTCTTGATTCGCGACGAGTTGCTTCAGAGGCTACGCCTGCTGAGTTAGAGCGGATCTTCGATGAGCCCCTCCCGGAGACGGGCGTCAGCACAGACGAGATTTTAGCCCGCTTTACTGAAGACATTGCTCCGCACGCGATGGCCGTTCCCAGTCCGCGCTACTTTGGCCAGTTTAATCCTACGCCCCTGCCGATCGCTGTTTGGGCTGATGTACTCACTTCGACTTTGAATCAAAATGCCGGAGCGTGGCGCAATGGACCAACATCAGCAATGATCGAAGCGCGAATTATGCGCTGGCTGTGCGACTCGATCGATTACCCACCTCAAAGTTTTGGCACGCTTGCGAGTGGAGGCTCTGAAGCAAATTTGATTGCATTGAAGTGCGCGCGCGACAAGGCTCACGCGGGCATCATTCATCACGGCGTGCCTTCGGCCCCTGGTCGCCTGACGTTTTACGCTTCCGAACAGTGCCATTTTTCAATTGAAAAAAGCCTCGACATTTTAGGCTTGGGTCGAACGAGTTTACGGAAAATTGCAACCGACGAGAACTTTCATATTGTCACCGATGCGCTTCGGAGAGAGATTGAAACTGACCGTAACGCCGGTCTTACCCCTTGTTGCATCGTCGGAGTCGCAGGCACGACGTCCACCGGCGTCATCGATCCTCTGGAAGAGTTGGCAGCGATCGCTCGCGAAAGCGACTGCTGGTTTCACGTCGATGCCGCGTACGGCGGCCCGCTCGCTTTTTCAAGCCAACACAAATCGAAACTTAATGGAATTGAGCACGGCGATTCGGTGACGTTCGATCCGCACAAGTGGATGTTTGTGCCTTTTTCCTGTGGTGCCGTACTCGTGCGTGAAGGCGGACATGTTCTACGCGACGCGTTTGATATTAGTCCGGAGTACCTCAGTGAAGATCGCGGCGGCACGGACGTCGAGTTCGACTTCTTCCGTTACGGTCAGATGGGCACGCGTCGCTTCAACTCGCTAAAGTTGTGGATGGCTCTGAAATTCATGGGAACACAGGGCTATGCGACTGTGATCGAGCGCCAAATTCGTCTAACTGAGTACCTGGCAAATCGTCTTGATGAATTAAAGGACTTTCAGAGGTTGGGACAAGTTGAGACGGCGGTCTGTTGTTTCAAGTTTCTGCCGGAAGCTGCTTGGTGGGCAGGTGGTAAAGACCAGGATCGATTGCAGCAGCGTTTGCAGCAGCGAATCGAGAAGAATGGTGAAGCGTGGATCACGACTACTGTTCTGCATGGGCGTCGCGCGCTGCGTGTGAACATCAATAGCTTTTTGACAGACCAGCGACATATCGATGATTTAGTTGAATTACTACAACGCGAAAGTAGAGGGCTATTGTAGGGGCGTCCCTCCGTGGGCGCCCCTGCGCGCTGAGCGTCTATATATGATTGAAGGGTGAGCTAACTTATAGAAGGGGCGCCCACGGAGGGACGCCCCTACAAAAACATATGAGCTCAAAAATATTCGTTGAAGGTGTTTTGAAAGATCGAGTTGCTCTTGTTACAGGTGGCGGAACGGGCATCACCGGCGGTGTCGCGCGCGCCTTTGCCGAGGCGGGCGCCCGTGTGTCGTTGGTGAGTCGCAAAATGGAAAACCTTGAGCCTGCTGCTGAAGCTATAAATCAGGCGGGCGGCAGCGCTTTTGCGGTTGCTGCCGACGTGCGCAATCCTGAAGAAGTTGAGAGGGCCGTCACTGCTACGACCGAACATTTCGGGAAGATCGACATCGTTGTCAACGGTGCCGCCGGAAATTTTCTTTGCGCTGCAGAGGAGCTTTCGCCGAACGGATTTGGCACGGTGGTAGACATCGATCTTAAAGGTACCTTCAATGTGTGCCGAGCCGCATTCGCGGAACTCAAAAAGAACCGCGGGCAAATACTGAACATCAGCGCGACGTTGCATTACCTTGGCACGCCGATGCAGCTGCACGTTTCGGCAGCAAAGGCAGGCGTCGATGCACTAACGCGTAATCTTGCCGTTGAGTGGGGACGTCACGGGATTCGGGTTAATGCGATTGCGCCTGGGCCAATTGGCGATACTGAAGGAATGAAACGTCTCGTGCCTGAACCGATCAAGGAGAAGCTGCGGCAGAGAATTCCGTTGGGGCGTTTTGGAGAGATTGCGGATATTGAAAAGGCTGCGGTATTCCTGTGTTCAGAGGCCGCAGCGTACATCAACGGGGCTGTCCTGGTGGTAGATGGCGGCCACTGGCTCGCCAACCGTCTGTTGTAAAGTTCACGTTAATTAGGTGAAGCAGTTTGAATGACTCCGACCCGTTCAGCGTCGTCGACTGCGCCAATAACCAGGCTGCCGTCGCAAATGCATTACGGCAATAATCAGAATTGATTCAGGTTCAATTGTGTAGAGGATGCCGTAAGGAAAGGTACGAGTAAGGCATCTGCGGACGTCATCTTCAATTATGCGCCAGCGTTCGGGCGCTTCTACGATTCGAGTGATCGTTTCCTCGACGTCCAGAGTGAAAGCGACCCCTAGCCCAGCACTTCGGTTCTCGTAAAAGCTGGCAGCCTCGCGATATTCAAGCTGTGCGTGAGGGTGGAATTCATAGGTCATCGACCGACGAGGCGGCGAACCTCGCTAATCACTTCTTCGCCGGGAATCGGCTTCACCTGACCCGAACGAATCTCGTCCCTACGACGAATCGCTTCAGCGGTCCAGAGTCGCTGAATGTGATCAAGATCTTCGCTATCCAAGCTCGCTACAAGTTTTTCCACAAGAAGGATTCGGGACGCTGGCGGAAGTTGCATTGCCTCTTCGCTGAGCTGGTCGAATGTGAGACGCATCGGACTGATAATAGTGGCTTAGGTTAATAAGCTCAAGCCTCAAAAAAGAAACTCACGCTGCGCGTTTCGCCAGCCGTAATGTCTCTTGATTAACTTACCGGCACTCCGGTAAGCTACGCGCTGTTTTCTGCGTTGCGACAATCCAACAGTTAGCTTTCCATACCAACACAACCCGAAAGGACGTTCCCCATGAACGCAAGGCCCCGCCGTACCTCCACCGAAATCGCAAGGCCCGATCACATGTGCTCGATAATCGGAAGGCCCAGTCATATCTTCGCCTTGATCTTGCTCATCGCTCTGGCCTTCGGAATGGGGATCGCCACGATCGGTGTTAACGCTCACAACCCATCATGGCCGGCGAGCGCTTCACCAACTGCCAATCCTTCACAACCCGCTGCGCCAAGCACCACTCCTTCACAAACTCCGTCGCCAAGCACAAGTCCTGCACAAGCCTCTGCAGCAAGTCCGAGCCCGACGCCATCACCCTCACCAACTCCGACGCCAGTCAACTGGTCGTCAGATCCGATGCTAAAGCGGTTCGTCTTCAGGGGCATTGGGCCAGCAAGCATGGGAGGAAGAATCGACGATCTAGCCGTCGTCGAAAGCAATCCGTACGTGATTTATGTGGGCTTTGCTACCGGAGGGCTCTGGAAGTCGACTAATAACGGCACTACCTTCCAACCGATCTTCGACTCCTACTCGAACACCTCAATCGGCGACGTCACCGTGTCGCAAACCGATCCAAACATTGTCTGGGTTGGAACCGGAGAGCCAAACAATCGACAGAGCTCGACCTATGGAGACGGCATCTATAAGTCGACTGACGCGGGGAAGACTTTCACACGAATGGGACTAACAGACTCGCAGACGATTGCACGGATCGTGATCGATCCCAAGGATCCGAACATCGTTTACGTCGCCGTAGTTGGCCATCTGTTTGGCCCAAACAAGGAACGCGGAGTTTACAAGACGATCGATGGCGGCAACACCTGGACGAACGTTAAGTTCATCGACGAAGACACCGGTTTTACCGACATCGTCATGGATCCTTCCGACAACAAGACTCTTTATGCGGCGTCTTATCAGCGTCGCAGAACGTCATGGGGTTTCAACGGAGGTGGTGCGGGGTCAGGAATTTGGAAAACAACGGACGCGGGTAAGACTTGGAACAAGCTCGACGGCAATGGTTTGCCTGTTGGAACTTTTGGACGCATCGGTCTCGATGTAGCACGTTCGAACTCGAATATCGTTTACGCGCAAATCGAAGTTGGCACGAGTCAGGGAACCGGAGGAGAAGAACCAGTTATCGGTGGAACGGGAACACCCACTCCCAGTCCGAGTCCCAGCCCATCTCCTTCGCTCACCGCCTCACCATCTGCATCGCCATCTGCATCGCCGACTCCACGCCCTCCGGATCCTAAGCGATCAGGGGTCTGGCGTTCCGACGATAAGGGCAAGACGTGGCGCATCGTCAGTAACGAGAATAACCGCCCGATGTACTACAGTCAGATACGTGTCGATCCAACGAACCCTGAAATCGTTTATGTCGGTGGTCTGAATTTCAGTAAGTCTACCGACGGAGGCAAGACCTTCAGATCATTGCAGGCAAATATTCCACACAGCGATCACCACGCAATCTGGGTCGATCCGAAGAACAATAATCACCTGATCATCGGGAATGACGGCGGTCTGAATGTAAGTTACGACCAGGGCGCGACGTGGGAGTTCATCAATACGATCCCGGCGGCACAGTTTTATGCAATCGGCGTCGACATGCGCAAACCTTATTACGTGTATGGTGGTCTCCAGGATAACGGCTCATGGGGAGGTCCGAGCCAGACACGTAACCAAGCGGGCATTACTCACGCTGAGTGGTTCCGCGTGGGTGGAGGAGACGGCTTCTATACTCTTGCTGATCCGACCGATCCGTACACTGTGTATTCCGAGTCGCAAGGCGGGAACATGAACCGCCTCGATTTGCGAACGGGTCGTAGCACCAGCATTCGTCCGAGAGGCTTTCCACGGCGCCGAGGAGCAGCTACGGCGGGCACAGGTGGAACAGCCGCTGCAGGTGCATCCCCGTCACCTACGCCGTCCGGCGACGACAATCCATTGGCAACATTAGCTGCTTTCGCAGCCGCGCAGGGGCTTAGTCAATTTGCGGCTCTGGCGACTCCTAACGTCGTTCCTCCACCCGCGCCGACCGAACAGTATCGTTTCTACTGGAGTACCCCACTCGCAATGTCGCCGCATAATTCTCGAATTCTTTACGCTGGCGGTGATCGATTATTCAAGTCGCTCGATCGAGGCGATACCTGGACTGCCTCAGTCGATCTGACAAAGAAGATCGATCGCAACACGTTGTCCATCATGGGCGTGTCGGGGAAAGAGCCCATGGCGTCGAAGAACGACGGTTACGCGAACTTCAGTCATCTGACTACGGTTGCTGAGTCGCCCAAGCTCCCGGGCATTCTTTGGGCTGGAACAGATGACGGCAATGTTCAGGTCAGCCGCGATGGAGGCGCAACATGGACCAACGTGGCTAAGAATGTGCCGGGAATCGGAGAGATGTATCACATCTCACGCGTTGAGCCATCTCGGTATGATGCCGCGACGTGTTACCTGGCCGTTGACGGCCATCGTTACGATGACTTGAAGCCTTATGTATTTGTGACGCGGGATTACGGCGCGACCTGGGCGTCGATTGTTAGTAACTTGCCGGCGACCGGACACATCAACGTCGTCCGTGAAGATCCCAGGAACAAAGATTTACTGTTTATCGGCACGGAGTTTGGTTTGTTCGTTTCTTTCAATGCCGGCGGCGAGTGGAAGCCGTTGATGTCAGGGTTGCCGACCGTCCGAGTTGACGATGTGCTGATTCATCCGCGCGATAATGATTTGATCGTGGGCACGCATGGTCGGGGAATTTTCATCCTCGATGACATTACTCCTTTGCAGCAACTTTCGAGCAGCAAAGTGCTCGACACTGAGGCGCATTTGTTTGAGGTTAGGCCTGGCACGCAGTGGTTGACGGACGTGCGATTGAGTCGGTTCCCCGGTGGCGCCAGAACTTATCGTGGCGTTAACCCGCCGCCCGGTACGGCAATCAGTTACTACCTCAAGTCTGCGCCTGCGGGCGACGTCAAGATCACTGTTTCTGATTACACGGGTAAGGTAGTTCGCAATCTGACGGGAACCAAAGAGGTCGGCATCAATCGCGTCCAGTGGAATCTGCGCGGCGATCCTCCATCACGTCCAGCGAATCTGCCGGCTGGCTTCGGCGGTGGTGGTGGAGGCGGCGGCGGTGGAGGCGGAGGCTTTGGAGGGTTGTTTAATCAAGGACCGCAAGTCGAGCCAGCGACGTATATTGTGAAATTGTCGGTTGGTGGCAAGGAGTACACGACAAAGGTCGTCGTCGAAGCCGACAATTGGTCAGGGCAATAGGTCCCATTCGTCCTATCGGTCTTATTCAGAAGAACCTTGAGCATGGCGAGACGTTGCGCTACAGTGCTAACTCCCCATGCTCGACCTCCAACCCGCATCATTTGAGGCTTTTGAAAACGAAGCGCGCCACGGGAATGTTGTGCCCGTGGTGCGTTCTGTTTTAGGTGACCTGCAAACCCCCGTCGGCGCATTCATGCGCATCGCCGGCAGCTCACCATATGCCTTCCTACTCGAATCCGTCGAAGGCGGCGAACGAATCGCGCGTTACTCATTTCTCGGTGCCGATCCGGAGATGATTGTGCGAGGCTCCGGGCCTAGGACATTTGTCGACCGCAACGGCAAGACAGAAATCTACGAAGTCGTCGCTACTGACTGGGTGCGTGATTATTTTCGCGAACGTGTGCTTGCAATGCGTCCCGGTCTAGCGCCATTCGCCGGAGGCGCAGTTGGTTATTTGGGTTACGACGCGGCAGCCTGGTTCGAGCCCGTCTTGAAAACCGCGCCGACGGAGGATCCAACCAACACGCAGCCACTCAAACTCCCAACTGATGCCGTCTGG
>DATEDU010000284.1:0-3155 GCA_035281525.1 Pyrinomonadaceae bacterium
GGCTAATCAAGCCCGTTACCAGGGGAGCGCGTCCCAGATGCGCGTTCCAGTAGATCGTTCCTCACCCAATCGACGCGCCCTTAGGATCGAAGCCGCATCTACAACTGTTCGCAACGGTACTTCTCCGGAAAAACTCTGATCAAAGCGGCGCTCAGTGATGAAAAGCGGCAGCGTGAAGGCTGAGTCCAGGTCGTATCGCAGCCTGCCGCGATTCGTGAACGCCGACCAGACTACGCTCGGGATTGAGCGCAAGTGCACAGTCACCGGTAGGTTCACGCGCGAGGCGCGTCGCCCGCCGACTTTGAGTGTGCCCTCATGAGTACCCTCAATTACGTCTCGATCTGCGAGCCGCAAGCGATAGTCAAAGTCCTTGAGGCTAACTGGAATCAATCCGTTCGCAACATCCAGACCGATGTTCAGGTCAGCCGTCTGTTCCCTGAAATCAATCGATTGCAAAGTGATCTCGCCGACCTGGATTTGGACGTTGACTGAATCACCGATGCGGCCCAGTTCCGGCAATCTCCACTGCGCGGAAGCCTCCGAAGCTAGTCCAAGTACTAGCAACGCAACGGCGAACAGGCTTGCCGTCTTTCCGATTTTTGCGAACACGTTATCCAACACCCTCATTTCCCTCCACACACAAAGGCCAAGTTCGATTGGCTTGCGCCGTCTCCACTTTGTGCCCGGGAAAGCACTAACAACCGGCATGCCAAATCGTGATCGTGCAGATCTTGTAAAATCGTCGACTCTTTTGGCATTTTGGCAGTCGCTACCGCACCAAAAGGTCGCCCTCACCACTGTTTCGTGCGCTTGGTGGTTGGGTAAAAATGTGGTGAGACTCAACTTGGGTACACTCAAGCACGGAACCGCGAGCGCAGCGAGCGGTTAGTCAAACTAAGTCCTCTGCCATCTTAACCCGCTCGCTGCGCTCGCGGTTCTGTAGCGTAGTGCATTGTTCGGGTTGGCGTCACCTCACTGTTACCTACCACCGTGCGCTTTGGCCCATTGCTTTTTCTGACCGTCGGATTATGCTCCAGCATCTATCTGGCCTTCGCAGGCCCTTTTCCATAACCGCCTGGAGGTGATCATGTCACGAAGAAAACGAAGGAAGCTCGGTCAGGTGTTGGAGGAGTTTTCGCAAAAGGCTACCAAGGCCACCGGGACATCTCTGGCCTTTATCATCGCGATGACCGTGATTGTTGTATGGGGCATAACGGGACCACTCTTTGAGTTTTCTGACACTTGGCAGCTTGTGATCAATACCAGCACGACCATCGTCACGTTCCTAATGGTCTTCCTCATTCAACGTACCCAAAACAAGGATGCGTTGGCCATTCATCTGAAGCTGAACGAGATCGTCGCAGCGCTGGAAGGCGCAAGCAATAGGCTAATAGATGTGGAGGATTTAACGGAGGAAGAAATTGAAACCCTGCACCGGTACTACAGGGAATTGGCAACGATGGCTAAAAAGGACTTTTCACTTACTGAAAGTCACTCGATTGAAGAGGCAAAGTCGCGGCACGGCGTGAAGCATGCCAAGCATCGTCATTAACCGGCGTACATGAACCACGAAATCACACGACACGAAAGGACACTAACTATGCGACGCCTCTAGACGTGATAAGCTTTTCAATCCTGGAGAACCGCTCGAGCATATTCTCGTATATGCGATCAGTTTTCTCATGCAGGTGCGCAATTTCCAGTTCAGCTTTGATATTCACCTCGTATTCAATGTCTGAACGAACTCGATCTTTTTCTGCCTGACGATTCTGGCTGACGAGCACGAAGCACGAAAGAAAGATCGCTTCCAGTGACACAATCATCGTCAGCAGCCCGAAGGGAAACGGATCGAACGCGGCGTCCCCAAGCACAAACGTATTGAGCACGATCCACGTAAAGAACCACACACCGTTCAATAAGAGGAAAAGCATGCTGCCGCTGAACCATGCAATCCAGTCGGCGACTCGTTGCAACGGCGTCAGATGTTCCTCGATTTCTTCGTTAACATTGCGCGAAACGCGTGTGCGGAGTAACTCATCAGCCTTGCGCGTCATCACGCTCATTGCCGCCAGCAGGTGAAGCGCAGCATCTGGTTTCTTCTGGAACAAGAGCAGCAGGTCTTCCCGATCCAAAACGAGTAATTCTGTATCTGTGAGAGCTACGGCCGTCGCGGTTCGTGGGCCAGTATCGAGCAACGACAGCTCGCCGAACATCTTGCCTTCCTCGGCAACTGTCAAGACAATCTTTTGTCCGGCCGTGTCTTTGATAAAGAGCTCTATCTCGCCGGAGCGTACGACAAATAGAGATTCACCGGGCTCGCCAGCCTGAAAGAGCGTGCCTCCAGCTGAGACTTGTTGGGTATCAACGACTTTCGCCAATTCAATGCGATCGCCTTCGTCCAGTAGTTCAAAGATCTCGATTCCTTTTAGTAATTCCGCATCACACGGCATCCTTTTTTGACTCCTTCGCCCGAGGAAGCTAAAGCGCAGATCTCGCCATGATTCTTCTTAGGGTTATGTCTCAAAAAACTCGTCGGATGATAAGTCAAGGAGGGAACTGGGGCAAACTATCGTTTACTAAACCGGCTACGTTCAAGCGATGAAGGGGCGGGCTTGGACGATGTAGATCTGTCCGTCCATGAAGATCCATTCGATGTCCTGGTCCTTGCCGCCGAAGACACGCTTGATTTGCTCCGCAGCTTTAACGAGCCGCCGTACCATCTCGTCAGTTAACACAGCCCGCTCGCCGGTAATTGGTACCTCTTTGACACCACCATTCTCGTCAAATGTCAGCAAGCTGTCTTCTTCGGATCTGGTAAGGACCCGCACCGCATTCGACTCAGGGCGAAAAATGATCTGTTCGGGAATACGCTTTCCTTCTACAACCTTGATGCCGAGCCCACGCTTGGCGCTGATGTAAATCGCGCCTTTGTTTTCCTTGTCGTACGGATCGGTAGTGATCATGACGCCGGCGCTGTCCGCGTTGATGCCTTCCTGGAGCAACACAGCCATGTAAACTTTGGAATGATCGATGCCGGCGCGTTCGCGCGCTTCATAGGCCTCGAAGTTCCAGAGTGAACCCCACACTGTTTTGATCGCTTCGATCAACTCCTTATCGCCTTTAACGTTGGGAACGCTGGTATGCAAACCGGCGCC
>DATEDU010000285.1:0-2561 GCA_035281525.1 Pyrinomonadaceae bacterium
GAGATCAGAGGCTTCAGCGAAGAATATTTGCAGGAGAGTAGCCCCCGCCGCAAAGAAGTTTTGAACGAAGAAGAACAGATGAAAGAGCGCCTGGAGCGCGAAGGAAAGACGGTTTCAGAAAACGCGAGATTGAAACAAGCCGCCGCTCGGAAGAATCGCCGAAGCAAAAAATTTGACCGCGACAAAATGCAGGAACGCACCCTCGAAATGGACGCCAAGTACGGCAATCAGGCGCGCCGTTTAGTGGCTCAGGCGCGGGCACGATTGCCGCTGCAAATACCCCAAGACGAGATCGAAAAACGGGCTCAGGAAGCCGTGACTTTTGCTCGCGATAATGCCGTGGAAAGAGAAGCCGTGGCCGACATGCGCAAGGTAAAGTCCGACGCGCTGCGGCGCAATCTTGGCCTAACAAACCCTGCCGCCGTTGCCGCCGAATTGCACCGCCGACAGGAGCGCGGCGAGTTCATAAATATCACGCGCCCCGAACGCCAACCAGAGACAACAACACAACGCATGTTGGCGATGGAGCAGGCAAATATTCAGACCATGATCGACGGCAAAGCCAACCGTCCGGCGATGGTCGAAGCGGAGCGCGTCAATCAAGTTGTTACCGCCACAGCGGAGCGTCAGCAACGAAGGCTAAACCCAAATCAGCACTCAGCGGTTGAAGCAATTCTTTCCAGCAGAGATCAGATTATTGGTCTGCAAGGTGGCGCCGGAACCGGCAAGACAACGGCGCTTTCTGTGGTGCGAGAAGCAGCCGAAGGAGAAGGCTATCAGGTGCGCGGTTTTGCGCCGAGCACACGAGCCGCGCAGCAGCTTCGCGAAAGTGGTATCGAGACTGAAACGATCCAGAAGTTTTTGTGCCGGCAACAGCAGCCACCCACCGTCAGCCGCCTTTTCGTTTTGGATGAAAGCTCCCTCGCCAGTACGAAGCACGTGTACAAATTCTTTGCTCGCCTCGAACCCGAAGACAAGGTGCTTTTAGTCGGCGACGTGCGCCAGCATCAGGCCGTTGAAGCAGGCAGTCCGTTTGAGCAGCTTCAAAGGCACGGAATGACGACTGTGGAACTCACTGAGATCGTCAGACAGCGCTCAGAACTGAAGCAGACAGTCGAGAAATTAGCAGTCCGAAACACACCAGAGGCAGTCACCGAACTGATTAGCCGAGGCAAGGTGATCGAGATCGCGGACGAGCGCGAACGCTTTGAAGCGATAGCCCAGGACTACTGCAAAAATCCCACCGGCACGTTAGTCATTTCCCCCGGCAATCGCGAACGAGTTGAACTCAATTTCCTTATACATCGGCAACTACAACGTGAGGGAAAAGTGAGCCGCAATGACTATCAGATGGATGTCTATGTCAGTCGTAACGATATGACCGGAACCGAGCGCACCTTCGCCAGTTCCTACAGACCCGACGACATTATTCGCTATAACCGCAACAGCAAGAAAGCCAAATTAGGCGAGTACGCACAGGTACTAGCGACTGACCACGAGAAGAACGAAATCATTGTTTGGTTTGAGGATGGCCGCACGCTCACTTACAACCCAAAGCGTCTTTCCGGTGTGAGCGTTTACTACGCATCCGAGCGCGCCTTCGCCGAGGGCGATCGCGTTCAGTTTCGCGCTCCCAATACAGAGAAACGGATCGCCAACGGCGAGATAGGTACGATCACGAAAATCGAACCGGACCAAATACGCTTAGCCCTGGACAGCGGGCGCGAAATTAGTGTTGACCCTAGCAAGTTTCGTCACCTCGATTACGGTTATGCCGTCACCAGCCATTCCGCTCAGGGGCTAACTTTTGATCGCGTTTTGGTCAACGCTGACACGCGGGAATCCGCTCGCCTACTCAACGACCGCACGGCCTACGTTGCGATTTCGAGAGCCAGATACGACGCCCTGATCTATACCGACTCCACGCAGAATCTATCCGAAGCTCTCAATCGCGAAATAGACAAAGTAACAGCGATTGAAGCGACACAAGATGGCGAATGCGAGGTGAAAAAAGATCGCGATAAATTGATCCAAGATCCTCCGGTCCCGCAGCAGCAACTACCATTCGACCACGGCGTAGAGCAAAGTCCTACGCATCCTGAGCCAGCACAGACAAAAGCCGCCGAGCTTGCCCCTGAAAGCCCGATTGCGATTTCCAGAGCAAGGTATGAACCCGCGATCTCTACCGATGCTGCGCAGAATTTACGCGAGATTCTCGATCGCGGTGTGAACAAAGAAGCGCCGCTTCAAGCTACGCGAGAGGACGAGCGCCAAGTGAAGACAGATCGCGAAAAATTGACTCAAGATTCTCCCGCCTCACAGCAGCAGCAACTACCGTTCGACCACGACGTAGGGCAAAGTCCCACCCATCCTGAGCCAGCACAGACAAAAGCCGCCGAGCTTGAGATTGAAGGCCCGGAAATCGAACTCGGCGAACTCTTACACTAAAGAAAGTGTTTGTTGAACCAATGCAAGAACAAGAACACACTTTGCGCAGGCTTCCTAAATCGTCGGGATCATTGATGACGCCAGAACAGTGCGCCGAATTTCTAGGTATCAAG
>DATEDU010000286.1:0-3533 GCA_035281525.1 Pyrinomonadaceae bacterium
TACGATCTCTTCACGCTGTTTCACGTAGTCATACTTCCAACCATACTTGCTGATGTTATCAAGCATGTTCAGCTTGGCGTCTGCCGTTTCAAACGCGCGTGCGTTGCTCTTGATCAAAAAGCCTTTGGTGGTTGCCAGGTCCGCGTCAGAAAACGTTTTCGCATAGTCCTGAACGATGCTTTTGATGAGCTGAGCCGATTCGAGTGTCACGTTACTCCTGACACCGCTAGCGATCGTGAATGGTCCGGCGCTGTGCGTGCCCGCAAAGCCTGAATTGATGCCGTAGGTGTAGCCTTTGCTCTCCCGCAATTCCTGCGTCAGACGCGAAGCAAAACCGCCGCCGCCAAGAATGTAGTTCATTACCGTCGCGGGATAAAAATCCTTATCGACTTGGGCGATGGCTGGATAGCCAATCCGGATCACAGACTGTTTCGCGTCGGGAACGTCATAAAAATAGACCTGGGATTTTGCCGGAGGTTCCGGTGTTTTGTAACTTGGAATTTCGACCGCCTTACTCTTCCATTTGCTTTCGAGCCTCTTGAGATAGCCGTTGATCTTAGGTTGGTCCAGGGACCCGACTACACTCATGCGGGCCACCGACGGCGATACGCTCTTTGAATAGAATTTCTTCAAGTCGTCAAGCGTGATTGAATTAACCGAGTCGAGGGTTCCGAGGATATTTCGCGAGCGGATATTGTCCTTGCCATAAATCAGCAGGTTGAAATGGTTTTGAGCGATAGCGTTTGGATCCGCCTGTTGCTGTCGGATGCGGCTGATCGTGCTCTGCTTAACCAGTTCAAATTCTTTTGGATCCCAACGCGGCTCGAGCAATATTTCCTCGACCAGCGCCAGGGTGGCGTCATAATTTTTTGCCAGAGTATTAACGCGTACCCTCAGATTCTCGGTTGAGGCAGTGACAGATATCGTAGCTCCCAGTTGCTGGATGGCTTCTTCGAGTTCGAGTGCGGTCTTCTTCTGAGTTCCCTGGGTCATCATCCGGGCCATCATATTTGCAACGCCGACCTTGTTGATGTCTTCCAGGAGCAGACCGCCGTCGATCACGATGTCAAACTGCATCAGCGGTACTTCGGTGTTTTGAATTCCTAATACGCGCAAGCCATTGGCGAGCTTGTTTTCCCAAATCGCAGGGACCGTAACCTCGGGGGTCTTTCCGTATGGTGGCTCGACGCTGCGATCGAAAGTAGAAGGCGTGCGTTCATATTCGGCCTGAGCACTCGGATCGACCTTCGCTTCCGCGCCCTGAACGATCTTCTCTTCAACTACGTCGGCCTTCGTCGAACCTTCCAACGCCAGCGCAAGTTTTCCTTTAGGCACGAAACTGGTCGTGACGAACGGCTTGTTCTTGAAGTACTTTTGATAGACGCGCATGACGTCAGCCGGCGTCACCGCCAGAATGTTCTTGATGTCCTTTTCGACAAAGCCGGGGTCGTTGGCGAAGATATTGTATTGCGCAAGTTGAAAAGCTTTCCCGAGCACACTGGAGAGCGAAGCATAAAACCGCGTTTCCTGTCCGGCCTTAATGCGATTCAGATCTTTCTCGGAGATGCCTTCCTTTTCGAATTTAGCAAACGCCTCATCAATCGCTTTCGACACTTCATCAAGGTCCTTATCCGCGAAGGCCTCCACCGACAATTGAGTTTGACCGGCAAGTTCTGAGAACCGATTGAACATGGTCACCTCGTCAGTGAGTTTCTTGTCCTCAACCAGCACCTGATAGAAAGGCGCCTTCTTGCCCTGCGCCAAATACTGCGTCAACACCGCCAGCGGATAAGAGTCAGGATGGTATTGCTCCACCGTGGGCCAGTCGCGCGTTAGCGCTGGCTCGGGCGCAAAATTGTCCTCGTGATAGAAGCTGATTGTTTGTTTAATAATTCCCTTCCGTTTAGGTTGCCGGGGAACCTCTTCGCCTCTTTTGATTTCATTGAAATATTTTTCCACCCAGACTTTCGCCTGCACCGGATCGAAATCGCCGGCAACCACGAGCGTCACATTGTTCGGGACATACCAACGCCGGAAAAACTCCTTAACGTCGGAAAGCGTGGCTCTTTGTAAATCCTCTAGCGAGCCAATCACTTGCCAGTTGTAGGGATGGTCAGCAGGGTAAAGCGCCTTATCGATGACGTAAAAAGTATGACCATACGGCGCGTTGTCGACGCCCTGGCGCTTTTCATTTTTTACAACTTGCTTTTCCTTTTCCAGAACGGGCTCTGTAACGGTGTTGATAAACCAGCCGAGCTTATCGGCCTCCGCCCACAACATCTTTTCCAACGCATCGTTGGGAACGGTTTGAAAATAATTGGTCCGATCGCGGTTGGTGGAACCGTTTGCGCCCGAGCCACCGATGCGCGCACTCATTTTGTCGAGCCCGCCCTTCCCGAGATTTTCCGATTCGAGGAAGAGGAGGTGTTCAAAGAGGTGAGCAAACCCCGTTCGTCCCGTTTTCTCTCTCGCCGAACCGACATGCGCCGTCAGTGCAACCGCGACAACAGGATCAGAACGATCGATATGAAAGATGACCTGCAATCCGTTCTTCAAAGTGAACTTTTGATAATCAACCTTGAAAACAGTTTCAGCCGGCGGCCGTTGTGCCGCGACAGGACCAAGAGAAATGAATAGACATAGGAGCAGTAAGCAAGTTTCTTTGAATTTCATAAGCATAGTCGTAGGCGGCAAGCGAATTATTTTAGAGCTTCCTTGGATTTTGATTTGGACCCCGAGTGAGCAAGCAGCTTTTGGAAGACGCGGTGAAAAGACTAGCGTGGTCGAGGAATTATGGTCAAGGTCAAAAAGAACGGTCGGTGGTGTCCTGATCTGAAAATCCGTGTTTTCTGTCAACATAGGAATAGCGGGTGTTCCACGACCAATTAGGAACACGGATTAAAGCGATTTGGTCAACTCAGAGCAAGCGAATACTGTATAGGTTCGAGTTACACATCGATCCGTGAGCTTTTTACGTGCGTTTGTTAGGGGCACGCTACTCGTCATGGAGAACTCCATACGTGAAGAAGGAATCGTTGTACGAGTGGTGAATATTGATGAGGGCCGGTTCCGAGCAATTCGATTCGCGAAGCAGTACCTGAGCGAGTTCCTTGGGAAGATCGGAATGGCAGAACTGGAGATTGCTGTCACGAATTCGTTCGAGAGCGCGGAGCAGCGCGCGATTCGAACCGGCTTGACGTTCCGGGTTTGCGACAACAGTCGTTTCGCGAGTCGTCGGATCGTATCTAACGTCCGACCTTAGGAAGAGATCGATTGCCCAGTGCGTCCGCAAAACGTCGTCGCCTGGCGAGAGATACGCGGCGAAGCGAGCGACCGGAACTTGCAGTTGGGTACCGGCTTCGTTGCGCTTCACATGATGAATATGGCCCACGATTGCCGCCACGCTCTCGTAGTCGAAATAGATTGCGTACTCACCAAGCACGTCGAACTCACGCACAGCCTCTCTCCCGTGTCGCCTAATACTGCGGTCAGCGGCTCGGCCACGCAACTACGAATAAAAGCCGCTCACAGTC
>DATEDU010000287.1:0-15569 GCA_035281525.1 Pyrinomonadaceae bacterium
GGGACGAAGATTGCTTCCGGCAATGGAGACTCTTGAATTGCTGCGCACCTTTTCATCCTTCGTTCGAGATCAAGCGCCCGAGAGTCGAACCTTCGAAGAGTTGATGGACGCAGTCAACGGATATTGTATCGCTATGGCGACGTACCTGTTCGTCGACCGTGTCAAAGTGTCGGCAATCCGAGACTATGTGGGTACACCTGAGTTCCTCACGAGATTGCCTGAGGATAAGCAGTGGTCGAGTCCAGGAGAAATTGACGACGATACCAACACCCGCGTCGAAGGCCCCCGTATCCGCGCCATTGAGCAAATGGACGAACTGCTGACCGAGTTTGTGAGAACGTCCGAGCCCATCCAGTAGGCATTCACTGATTAGCTCGTTGACAAGGATCTTATTGCCCGCTTAAGATTTTTGTGTTCGCGTTCAATCCACATAACAGTTACAATTCGTTCAAGATAAATGCTGCTACCAGCAATCCTATTACAAGCGACGGCGGATAGTGCGGCAAGCACGTCGGCGGCGCAACAAATCGGTGAACCGATCACCGCCTATTGGCCGGTGATGATCTTCTTTCTTATCGCTATCGTCTTCCCAGTGTTGCCGATTGTCCTCGGACGCTTTCTCCGGCCCATCAAATATGAGAAGGGAAAGATGCGCCCGTACGAGTGCGGCATCGATCCGACGACTGATGCGCACGATCGATTCACTGTGCGTTACTACATCGTGGCGATGCTGTTTCTCATCTTCGACGTGGAGACAATCTTTTTATTGCCGTGGGCCATCATCTTCATGGGCGACGACTTTTCGTTTACGAAGTTCGCCATCCTGGAGATGTTTGTGTTTATAGGGATACTGGTGGTTGGTTATTACTATGCTTGGCGCAAAGGCGCGCTGGAATGGGCGTGAGAGGAGTAAATAGTAAATCGTAAATAGTTCCACGATTTACCATTTACGATTTACCATTTACTAACATATGGCTGAACATCAGGAAGGGTTCGTACTAACTACCGTTGACTCAATCATGAACTCGGTGCGGCGCACCGTGGGCGCCAAAGCCATGGACGTTGCCGCTCCGGTCGTGAACTGGGCGCGCAAATCCGCGCTCTGGCCCATGACTTTTGGCTTGGCCTGCTGTGCCATCGAAATGATCGCCACGGGCGCGGGCCGTTTCGACATCGACCGGTTCGGCGCTGGAGTATTTCGCCCCAGCCCCCGCCAGAGCGATCTCATCATCATTGCCGGAACAGTAACTCTCAAAATGGGCCCAGTCGTTCGCCGAGTCTACGAGCAGATGCCTGAGCCTAAGTGGGCCATCGCGATGGGAGCTTGTGCCTCAACCGGAGGGCCATTTGATTCTTATTCCACTATGCAAGGTGTGGATCGATGCATTCCTGTCGATGTTTATATTCCAGGCTGCCCGCCGCGGCCGGAAGCTTTGCTGTATGGCCTAATGAGATTGCAGGACATCATCATGCGCGAAGCGCCTTCAGCTTACATCTTCGAATCGGATGGAACAGTGCATCGCCAACGCACATTTGATGACGAGATACCGAACGCCGAACGCGATGCTGAGCCAGCCGAGGTTGCAACCGTCTAACTCTCCGCTCTTACGTTTTGACATTAGGAGGAACGTTATGCATTCCAAGTTAGCCAGAATATTCTTGGTTTTGATCGCCGCGATCGCATTCCTCGCAGTTGCGGTTCCGGTGGATGCACAAACAAGTCCGACCCTGCGCAGACGTTCGACGCGACGCGCGGTGCGGCTCGTTCCCGTGGGAACCAATCTGAGAGTCCGTCTCGAAGACACGCTGTCAAGCAAGGACTCGCGTGTTGGCGATAGGTTTACTGCTACCGTGGTAGATCCGAGTCGCTTCGATGAGGCGACTGTTACAGGGCACATCAGCTCGATTAAGAAGTCAGGGAAGGTTAAGGGTCGCACCTCAATGAACTTGGCGTTTGACTCGGTTCAACTCCGCGACGGCCGCCGTGGCACCTTGCATGGTTACGTCACTCGCGTTTACGGCGACGATGCCGGTCGAGCCGACGAGGAAGGTGGTGTGGAGTCCGGTGGCCGCGGCAAACAAACCATCAAACGAGCCGGAATCGGTGGCGCCGCGGGAGCGATCATTGGAGCAATCGCCGGTGGTGGCAAAGGCGCCGCCATCGGCCTGATCGTCGGAGGCGCAGCGGGAGCGGGCTCGCTCGCCGTATCGGGTAGCAAGGAACTAAAACTCGAGTCAGGCACTGAGCTACTCGTGCGCGTGACACAGTAAGTTCGACTGCGATTTATCCAATTAAACAGGCGCAAGATAAGGGCTGAGCAAGCAAGAATGCCTTTGCCAGTCCAATCTTGCGCCTTATTCTTTTCGACATAAGACACAGTGTGACTTGAAGCGGGGGCGCGGCGCTAACGCGCCTTGCCCCTTCCCAACCTGCAAATCTTTGTCTAACAGGTTGCTGCATCGCGTGGATTCTGTGTTTTTCTTGGAAGAAACTATCGCTGTCCCTCGTCTAATCCAAGGATAGGGCAGACGGAGGCGGGATGGAGCAGCTCGCTGCAATGGTCGAATCGACAGTTGACGACCGGGTTATCAGAGCCTGTCAGAATGGTGACCGGGAAGCTTTTCGGCTGCTGTTTGAAGCGTATAAAGACCGGGTCTTTTCCATCGCCGTCTATTCTCTCGGTGGCGATCGAGCCGCAGCAAGCGACGTAACGCAACAGATCTTTTTGAAACTACTAACCACAATTGGACAATTTCGCGGCGATTCACAGTTCACGAGCTGGCTACATCGATTGGTAGTCAATTGCTGTATCGACGAACAGCGGAAACGCAAGCGCTGGCTCGGATTTGAAGAGATGCCCATTACCAAGTCGAGTTCACGTGAGCCACACGAGCAGCGGTATGAACGAAAGGAGATTGCGGACGTCGTGAAAGTGGCAGTCAGCGAGTTGAAACCGAGGTTTCGTCTGCCTGTTCTGCTCAGGTATGTTGAGGGACTCTCGTACGAAGAGATTGCGGTGGTTATGGGCTGCTCAAAGGGTACTGTGGCGTCGCGGCTTAATCGCAGCCACAAACAACTCGCGCGACGACTGGCTCACTTGCAGAATCAGATTGCGTTGGGAGATTAGCAATGTTTTCGAAGCACGTCGGCAAGAGACTTTCTGCTTACTGTCACGGTGAGTTGGCGGCAGAAGAATCACGGCAGATCGCCGAGCACTTGATCGGCTGCCAGCGATGTCGTGCCGAATACGAAGAGATCAAGCTAGGTGTAAAGTTTGCCGATCATCTGCCGGTCATTACCGCTCCCGATTCGCTGTGGGACGATCTTGAACTCTTAATCGATAAACAAGGTGCCGATCGAAAGCCACAACATGTTCGAACTGCGCGCATGTCTTGGCGTCCGGTGTTTGCGACAATTGCTGTCTCGTTGCTTTTGGTGGTTGGGCTGGCCGTCATTTGGTTCTATTGGCAAGAGTCGCGGCCGACATGGGAAGTCGCGCGACTCGACGGTGCGCCGCGAATTGGCGATGCCACGATTAACAACAAGAGCCGGCTGGCCGTCGGCGAGTGGCTCGAAACTGATGATGTATCGCGTGCGAAGATCAATGTCGGGACGATCGGACACGTCGATGTCGATCCAAACACACGAATAAGACTGCTGGAAACGAAGATCACAGAGCATCGGCTCGAGCTGGCTCGGGGGCGTTTGAGTGCAAGAATCTGGGCACCGCCTCGACTCTTCTTCGTCGATACACCTTCTGCGGTGGCTGCGGATTTGGGTTGCGCGTACACGCTGGAGGTGGACGATGCGGGAGCAAGCTTGCTGCGTGTTACATCGGGCTGGGTCGCGTTGCAATTGAGAGATAGAGAATCGATGGTGCCGGCAGGCGCTGCCTGTGCGACGAGGCCGGGGATAGGACCGGGCACACCTTATTTTGAAGATGCTTCGGAGATTTTCCGAAAAGCATTAGCAAAGTTGGATTTTGAGCCACAGGATAAAGAATGGTCCAAGATACCATCTCTCGATATAGTGCTGGCAGAAGCCCGACCAAAAGATACGCTTACTTTGTGGCATTTGTTATCGCGAGTCGAAGGCGCTGACCGTGGATTGGTTTACGATCGAATGGCAGCGCTTGCTCCACCACCAGCTGGTGTAACGCGCGAAGGCATTCTTCAACTTGATGGGTTCATGATGAGCTCATGGAAAGCTAAGTTGGAAGATAATTGGAGCAACGATTCGAAGCTCCGCAAAACCTGGATTGGTATTTGGACTCGTTCATTGGGAAAGATCAAAGGAGCGGAGAAAAAGTGAACGGGCTGTCCGCAGATTCACATAGAGAAGTAGGGGGTTGAGAGATGCAAAGCTCAGTTGGTCGCAAAATCAATCGTCGAAGCTTTCTGAAACGAACTGCTGTGCTAGCTGCGGCGGTTCCTATTCTCGAATTAGGCACCTTAGGTTTACTCGGCTGTGCCGAACAAACGCGCTCACATGCGGGGCAAGCGCCCGAACAACCGGCAAATATCTCGTGGAAAACGAGCATTGTGGGTGACAAGGAACCGGGTGAGCCGCTGATCGTTTCAGGAACGATCTACGCACCCGATGGCCGTACTCCGCTTGAAGGGATAAATCTTTTCGTGTACCAGACAGACACGACGGGAGTTTACACAACGAGTGGAGGCGATAATCGCAACACTCGAATTCACGGCGTGATGAGAACCAAGGCCGACGGTCGTTATGAGTTTCGCACTATCAAACCAGGCTCGTATCCCGGCAGCCGAAATCCTGCCCACATACATGCGTATGTTTCAGGACCAAACTATCCCGAGTATTGGATCGATGAATACCATTTTGCGGATGATCCGTTTGTCTCCGCTGAAGAGCGGCGACGATTTGAAGGGAAGGGAAGTTTCTCTTCTGTGTTGACTTTAACTCGCGGGAACGATGGCGTGCTGAGAGCCGTGCGCGACATCAAAATAGAGCGTTGCACGAACAACTGCACGGGACGATGATTTGCCTAGGATCACCGCGCTAAAGCGCGGTGTGAATGAGAGGGTCTACCAAACCAGAGATGAGAATACTTTTAAAATCTCTCAAGTGGCTTGTCATTATTATTATCTGTTTATTCTTGGCAGTGCAGTTCATGCGGCCTGCGAGAACGAATCCCGGGGTAGATCAATCTCAAACACTACAAGCACGAATACAAATACCATCCAACATCGCATCCATACTTGATCGCTCGTGTCAGGATTGCCATTCCAACGCGACTCGCTGGCCCTGGTACAGCAACGTCGCACCCTTTTCGTGGTTACTCGTGGATCACGTCAACGAAGGAAGGCAACATCTCAACCTTTCCGAATGGGGGCGCTTGGATAATCGGCGCGCACGAAACAAGCTGGAAGAGATTTGCGATGAAGTGAAGATTGGGGCGATGCCGATGGCGTCCTACACCTGGATTCATCGCAGCGCGGTGCTTTCTCCGGAAGATGTCAACACGCTGTGCAACTGGGCCAACTCCGAACGCGCCCGCCTGGAACAGCGTTGACCATTGTAAAGCAGGACTTCTTCTCTGTGTTCTCCGTGCCTCCGTGGTAATTTCCTCAGATTTAATCACCACAGAGACACGGAGAACACGGAGAAAGAGGCCGGCCGTTACAATGTGTTAGGCGGCGATGGCTTCGGACTTGAGTTTTTCGGCCTGGTAGTAATTGAGGAGGGCCTGAATGATTGGATCAAGGTTACCTTCCATTACCAGATCCAGCTGGTGAATCGTGAGGCCGATGCGGTGATCGGTGACACGGTTCTCTTTGAAGTTATATGTTCGGATCTTTTCCGATCGATCGCCCGAACCCACCATTGAGCGGCGCTCGCTGGCCACCGCATCGTGCTGTTTCTGCTCCTCGATTTCCTGCAAGCGCGCCCGCAGCACGCGCATAGCCTTCTCGCGATTCTTGATCTGCGACTTTTCGTCCTGCATTGACACGACGACGTTTGTCGGCAGGTGAGTGATACGAACGGCCGAGTAAGTTGTATTGACTGATTGGCCGCCCGGTCCCGACGAACAGAACGTGTCGATACGCAAATCCTTCGGATCGATCTTGACGTCAACCTCTTCTGCTTCCGGCAACACGGCAACGGTGATCGCTGACGTGTGAATTCGTCCGCTTGCCTCGGTCTGTGGTACTCGCTGGACTCGATGAACTCCCGATTCGTGTTTGAATTTCGAATAGACCTTATCGCCTTCAATCAAAGCGATGGCTTCCTTGATGCCGCCAATGCCGGACTCTGACGCGTCGAGAACTTCGAACCGCCACCGCTGTCTTTCAGCGTAGCGCTGGTACATGCGGAGAATCTCGCCGGCAAACAGACTGGCTTCGTCGCCACCAGTTCCCGCGCGAATCTCGACGATCACGTTTTTCTCGTCATTTGGGTCGGTAGGGATCAGCAGTATCTTCAGGTCTGTTTCGGTGTGCTCGAGTTTCTCATTCAAGGCGTCGACTTCCAGGCGCGCCATTTCGCGCATCTCCTCGTCGTCAGCGGTATCCAGGAGTTCGCGCGCACCGGTCAGTTCGTCCTTCAGAGTTTTCCAGGACCGGTACTTTTCGACGATCTCACCGAGACTGCGATGCTGTTTCGCGGCTTTGGCGTAGGCACTCTGGTTGGATAGCAACTCGGGGGAGGAGAGCTCGTTGGTGAGCTCTTCGTAGCGCGTTTCGATTTGTGCGAGTTTTTCGAACATCGTTAGATTTCAGATTTCCAGACTCAAATCTCACATTCGGATCTCAGATTTCAGATCTGAGATCTGAGATCTCAGGATAATGGTGCGAGCGCGGGCGCTTCAGTTTTCGGCTCAAGCTTGAGCGATTCTTTCAACGCCTCTATCGCTACCTCCAACTGTTGGTCATCCGGTTCCTGAGTCGTAATGTTTTGCAACCACACTCCCGGCCGCGTGATGAGCTTGAAAAACCATCCGCTTTCCTTTCGAGCAGATAGCCGGATGATTTCGTACGAGATTCCCGCCACGACCGGCACGAGCGCCAATCTCACCAGAAAGTTGTAAAGCAGCGAATCGAACTTAATCACTGAGAACAACACGATTGAGACGAGCATGACAACCATTAAAAAACTAGTGCCACACCGTGGATGTTGGCGCGGTTGCGGCCGAGCATTCGCGACTGTCAACGGCAATCCAGCTTCCCAAGTAAATACGGTCTTGTGTTCCGCGCCGTGATATTCAAAAACGCGTCTGATGTCCTTCAACAGCGAAAAGCTGAAGATCATAATCAGAAAAAACGTCATGCGAATCATACCGTCGATCAGGTTAAAGGCTACGGACGGACGAACCGGGTGCAGATATGTGCTGACAGTCTCCCACGCTTTCGAGTACCAAGCCTTATTCGCTTCCGTTGTAGTGACGGGCCCGCTCGCATCGGCAGCCGGTTGCGTAGACGTTGTAGACACAACGGCAGGCGCCGGAGCCCACCCGGCCGCGATGAACAAAGCGTTCGTCAGCAGCAGCGGCGCAGCTACAAAGAGCAGGATGTTAAAGATAATCGCAAATACGATTGAGCCAGCGGCCGCTGCAGTCCCGCCCTTCTTTAACTCATCGCGGGATTGTTTCTGAGTCGGAATCGGAAACAAGCCAGGCACGGCGCCGGTCACGCCTGCAAAATCACCTTCACCTTCGATTACGGCTGGAGTGAGCGCTACCTGGACTTCCTTCTCCTTGCTTTCTTCCGTGTCTGCAAAGGCTTCGTTGGCGGAATAGTTCAAGGCTTTTATTCCAAGCCCCATCGACTGCACCAACACCGCAGCGCCACGTAAGATTGGCAACTTCAGAAGCGGGTACTTGTCACTCCACTTGGGCAGCTTTGCAGAGATGTTGACGATGCTGCCGTCAGCTTTACGCACAGCTACGGCGTAAGCATTCGGGGTCCGCATCATTACGCCTTCGATAACGGCCTGACCGCCTACAATCAAATCTCTTTCGTTTGTACTCAATTTTAATCCTTTCACCGCAAACACTAACGCCGGCTTTCACGGCGATCGCGAGTGCTTAGTTGCACGATTAGCGACCGACGATTATCCGCCGGCGTTCACTTCGTTATCTCAGCTAATGTCGTCTCTGGTTCAACTCTCCGTCCTTATAGAAGCGCGCGTCCGAAACGCACGATAGAACCGTGCATTTCACTGAGTAGCTGTGCTCGCAGCAGTCTTCTTTCCGTACCGCTTGTTAAAACGGTCGACGCGTCCAGCCGTGTCTACCAGTTTCTGCTTGCCCGTGAAAAATGGATGGCAAGCCGAGCAAATTTCTACGTGCAGATCGCCTTTCTTGGTGGAGCGAGTCTGGAAGGTCTCGCCACAGGCGCAGGTAACGGTGATTTCGTGATATGCGGGATGAATATCCGGTTTCATTGCTTTAATCCTTATCAATTGTCAACAATATCGTCCACTTTTCAAACAAGCCATCATATGAGCCGGACACTCTAGTCGTCAAGTTTCTTAGCCTGGAGTCCCAAAAACAGTTGGTTGACAGTAAGTAGGCTGCGTGTTTAAATCGCCCTTCGCCGACCTTTTGGAAACTGCTTAACACTTTAGCGCGAAAGCTTTGCCCGTTTTGAGCATTCTTCGGCTGAAGGTGTATCGCGAGCCTCGAACTGAATGGTAGACGAGAAGAACGAGCCGGAAAAGACGTCGCCTGAACAGCCTGAATCGTCCAAACCGGCTAGCGCATCCGGCACACCCGCGGAACCAACCAGCGCCGCGGATGTACCCGGCACTGTGACAGATGAGGCTGGCACGCCGCCCCCATCAGCCATTCCGTCGGCGGGCGAGGTTGCCGGAGCGGACGCAGAAAAGGCGGCGATGGTTGAGCAGGCGAAATCGCGCGTCGAAGCCGTCAAAGAATCCTTAAGCGAACAGACCTCACTAGCTGCTCCCAAAGCTCCCGTCAAAAAGAAAGAAGAAGGTCCGAAGCCGATTGACGCCTCGAGTCATCCGCTCGTCGAAAAGCTGCGAGCGAAATTTAATGGCGCAGTTATCGAGGCTGTTGAGTTTATCGGCCAGTTGTCTGTGCACGTTGACGCCGCGCGCATTGTTGAGATTTGTGATTTCCTGAAACGTGACGAGCAGACGCCGTTCAATTACTTGTCCGATTTGACCTGCGTTCACGTGCCTGATCGAGTCGAATCTCCTTTTGAGATTGTCTACAACCTGTACTCCATTCCGGCGAATGAACGCGTTCGGCTGAACGTTGCCGCAACTGAAGACGGCGTCGAGACAGTGACCGGTGTGTGGCCGGCGGCGAATTGGATGGAGCGCGAAGTATACGATCTATTCGGAGTGAAGTTTAGAAATCATCCCGATCTGCGGCGATTGCTGTTGCCGCCGGATTGGGAAGGGCATCCTTTGAGAAAGGATGTGTCGCTCGAGTTTGTCGAGAATGAGTGGACGAAAAAGCATTTGCCCGAAATGACTCAAGTGCAGTTTGAGCAGTTGCAACAGCGGCGGGCTTATGGATTGGAGCTCCTTTCTGTTCCGGAGGAGCGAATGATGCGCGAGATTTTAAAGGGTGGCAAGGAAGTGATGCCGAAAGACAAGTAATTGCCAATTGCCAATTGCTGATTGCCAATTGGAACGTTGGCGTTCATTGAAAACAGTTAGGTCGTGTTGAGGCGAAAAAATTGTTCAGAAGACCAGTCCAATCGGCAATTGGCAATCGAAAATCGGCAATGGTATGACCCCTAAAGAGATCGCCGCCCATTACGAAGCGAAAGTATTTGACTCACTAGACGCTGCCAAGGTAGCAGGGTTTGTATTGACGGAGAGTGCCACTCCCCGCAACGTTTGGAATAAGGCGAGTGCCGCTCAGTCGATAGTCATTAAGTTGGTCGAGAAGCGTACGCGTGGAGAAGCGGCAGAAATCGGCTTGGTCATCGAGCCGTGGACGGTGACGGGTTGCTATCGTCCGCTTGAACCCGAGCCAGCCGCAGCCTAAGCTGAATAGGACGAATAGGTCCTATACGTCCTATTTGTCCTATATTGATTACTGAAGATTTTTCTTTATGCACCAGGTAGAAATAGCCACAACTCAACAGACCCTGCTCGATAGCCCCGAAATGGTGCTCAACATGGGGCCACAGCACCCGTCCACTCACGGCGTGCTGCGCGTGGTTTTGAAACTCGACGGCGAGACGGTCATAGACCTCGACTGCGACATCGGCTACCTGCATCGCGGGATGGAAAAAATTGCCGAGAACCGCATGTACACGATGATCGCGCCGTACTGGGATCGACTCGACTACATCGCCGCGGTTTCGAACGGTCTCGTCTGGGTCGAAACAGTCGAGCAAATGATGGGGTTGCCCGTGCCGCCGCGCGCTCACTACCTGCGCACGATTCTGACGGAGCTCAATCGCATCGCCTCGCACTTACTGTGGCTCGCGACTCACGCGCTGGACATCGGCGCAGTGACGATCCTGCTGTGGGCGCTCCGTGAACGCGAAGAGATTCTTAAGATTTTTGAGCGACAGTTTGGAGCTCGCCTGACGTGCCACGCATGGCGCATCGGCGGAATGCCAAACGATGCTTACGACGACTTTGACAGCGACGTGCGCCGTTTCGTCAACAACTTCCCAAAGAGGCTGGATGAGTACGAGACGGTGCTTTCTGAGAATCGAATCTGGCTCAGCCGTACAGTTGGCATCGGCGTCATTTCCGGAGAGGACGCAGTTGCGATCGGTTTATCAGGCCCGGCATTAAGAGGGTCCGGCGTCGCTTGGGACATCCGCAAAGCGCGGCCATATGCTGCTTACGCCGACATGGATTTTGACATCCCGCTTGGTGAGAACGGGGACACGTACGATCGATATCTGGTTCGTCTGGAAGAGATGAGGCAGTCGCGCCGCATTATCGATCAGGCACTAGACAAGCTGCCCGACGGTCCAGTCAACGCTAAATTACCGAAGATCATTAAGCCGCCTGTCGGTGATTACTACCATTCGATCGAAGGACCAAAAGGTGAGATTGGTTGTTATCTCGTGTCTGACGGAACGGCGCAGCCCTGGCGTGTACGCGTGCGGCCACCGTCCCTGATAAATCTTCAGGCGCTCAAAAAGTTGTGTGTAGGCCATCTGGTTGCAGACGTTGTGGCAATTATCGGTACACTGGATATCGTTCTCGGAGAAATCGATCGCTAAACCATGCTTTTCTTTGCTCCAATTAGCTTCATCGACGAGTTCCTGTTGAAGTTCTTTGACCAGACCACCATCAACAATGTGGTCTGGCCGTTTATTCAGATAGGACTACTCGTGACTATCGTCGCGGGCTGGGTCGCATACGCCACTTACCTGGAGCGAAAGATCTCAGCCTTCATGCAGGCGAGACTGGGACCGATGCGCGTTGGTCCTTGGGGTTTGTTACAGCCGATCGCAGACGGGATCAAGCTGCTTACCAAAGAAGACTTCATACCTGACAAAGCAGATCGCGGGATCTTCTTCATTGCGCCCTACATTGCAGTAGCTGCTGCATTCATTGTGCTGGCCGTCGTGCCGTTTGCTCCCGACTGGGGAGTCATCACCGATATAAATATTGGACTGCTATTCGTACTCGCAGTGTCGAGTGTCGGAGTGCTGGCGCTAATTCTCGCGGGCTGGTCGTCGAACTCGAAATATGCGTTGCTCGGAGGATTAAGATCGAGTGCTCAGATGGTCTCGTACGAAGTCGCTATGGGCTTATCGATCATCGGAGCGCTGATGTTCGCGCGCACGCTTTCACTCTCAGGCATCGTACAAACACAAGCTCAAGACACGATCTGGTACTTGCTGTATCAACCGGTTGGATTTCTGATATTCCTCGTGAGTGGGATAGCTGAGAATAACCGAGCTCCGTTCGATTTGCCCGAAGCTGAGTCGGAACTCGTAGCAGGGTTCCACACCGAGTACTCAGGCATGCGTTGGTCGCTCTTCTTCATGGCTGAGTATGCCGCGATGTTAGTTGTCGCTGCAGTGGCGACGACAATCTATCTTGGCGGTTGGTACTTTCCTTTTGTTTACCGTCTGACGGAAGCAAAGGGGTATCACAATCTCTATGTTATAGTTTCACTTCTGGTTTTCATCATAAAGTTACTGGTCGTGCTCTATCTTTATTTCTGGTTGCGTTGGACACTGCCGCGCTTTCGCTACGACCAGCTTATGGATATCGGATGGAAGTGGTTGATTCCATCGGCTCTAATCAACATCACACTTTCGGCGCTCGCGATATTCCTGGTGCAGGCATTAAACGGCTGGAGAGGACTGCAAACGATCGAGTCGTTGTCTAATGGGCTGAATTTAACGGCGAGCGGGAAAGCGGTGATGATAGTGACCGGTTTCCTTGGCTTGGTGATCACTGGAGCGCTGTTATCGAGAATCAATTGGCGGTCACGCGATTTCAATTTGAAGCGCCAGCGGCGCGACATCAGACTGGTAAATCTGCCGAAAGGCAAGCCGGCGGTTGCGCCTGCTGCGGGCGAAGGGTAATAACGGATTGTAATACTTATGCCTTTAGTTAAAGTTCCTACACCCAAATTCATTGAAAAGGTCAAGCGGTTTTTCATGAGCGACCTTTTGAAGGGACTTGGGCTGACGTTGAAGTACAACATCGGTGCCGCAACGGATCGCGATGCTGTTGCAGGCAAGGGCATTTATACCGAACAGTACCCGAAGGTCCGTCCCGATGTGGCGCCTCGCTTTCACGGCGCGCCGCGGCTCAATATGGATCCCGAGACGCACGATACTCTGTGCATCGCTTGCAACCTGTGCGCGATAGCCTGTCCCGAGGATTGCATCGATGTGCTCGCGATGGACGTCGAGATCACGGTCGCGGGCAAAGCACGTAGAAAGAAAGTGCTCGATGAGTTTATCTTCGACACATCGCGTTGCATGTTTTGCGCGCTATGCCAGGAGGCCTGTCCCACCTCGTGTCTGGAGCTGACTCAGGACTTCGAGTTGGCAACCTACTCACGCGCTGGTTTCGTTTGGAATCGCGAGATGCTCGAGCAAGGCAGAGAGACAGTCAAGTACACGTCTTAATCATTGCCGATTGCCAATTGCCGATTGGTAGAATTGTATAGTTAGCGTTCACATGGAGACCTCACGCCATGAATGCAGAAGATTTAAAGAAGCGAACTAAGCGGTTTGCACTAAGAATTCTTAAACTCGCTGCCGCGTTACCGAATACGGTCGAAGGCAGGACTATTAGAGGCCAACTAGTTCGCGCCGGCACTTCCGTTGGCGCAAACTACCGTGCAGCTTGCCGACGACGCTCGAGAGCTGAATTCGTAGCAAAGATCGGTACGGTTGAAGAAGAATCGGACGAAAGCGCCTTTTGGTTGGAACTGATCGTGGAAGGCGGATTTCTAAAGAAAGGTTGCGTAACGCCCTTGCTGCACGAGGCAAAAGAAATTGCCAAGATAATGGCTAAGTCTCGCATTTCTGCGTCACGAGGACTTCATACTAATCGGCAATCGGCAATCGGCAATCGACAATGACTTTATCCGGTTGGGAAGCACTCTTTTTCTGGGTTTTCTCCATCGCTGCGATTTTTGCTGGCCTCTTGACCGTAATGGCCCGCAACGCCGTTCACAGCGCGCTGTTCCTTATTTCTTCTTTAATGTCAGTCGCGGCGCTCTTCATTTTGTTGGGCGCTGAGTTCATTGCGGGCGTTCAAATCCTCGTCTACGTCGGCGGCGTCATGGTGCTTTTCCTGTTTGTCATCATGCTTGTCAACGTCGGCGCCGAAGAACAAGGACAAGCTGAGATTCTCAACAAGCCGCGCCAGGTCGCGACGAGTCTGTTCTTCTGCCTGCTTCTCGTTGCGGGTTTGTTGTTCGCCATCAACACTGGTTACAAGGGCTTGCAAACGAGAACCGAGCCAGGTGTAGTTGGCGCGCCGGCTCAGGACCAGAACTTACCTCCCGGGGCGACCGGAACCAGCAAGATTACGACAGACTCTCAAAACGTCGGCAACAGTCTCTATCGTTACGCCTCGCTTCCATTTGAGATTGCCAGTGTGCTGTTGTTGGTGGCGATCATTGGCTCAGTCATGTTGGCGCGAACACTGAAGCAGGAAGCGGCAGTGGACGATGTTGCGCCGGAAGTAGAGGCGGTGGAACCGGTTGTTTCTGACGCTGCGCTTGCGGAGACACCGCGAGCTAGCTAACTCGACTTAATTATGTTGACTCTCTTTGCTCCCGCACTTGCGCTGATACTCCAGGAAACAGCGGGCGGACGTTTTCAGGCGATGTGGCATGCCGCGAAGAATCCCGACATTTCGAAGTTTCTGGTGATCGGCGCCTTGTTGTTCATCATTGGCGTAGCTGGAGTGCTGACGCGGCGCAACATTATCGTCATCTTCATGTCCATTGAGTTGATTCTCAACGCCGCCAATCTGAACTTTATTGCTTTCGCTCGTCACCTTGAACTGAATGGCAGTGCGAATGCGCTTGCCGGTCAGGTTTTTTCTGTATTCGTAATCGTCGTCGCTGCCGCTGAAGCAGCTATTGGTTTAGGTATCGTTATCGCGTTGTATCGGAACAAAGAAACGATTTGGGTTGATGAGATTGATCTGCTTAAATGGTAGTCCAAAGTCCAACGTCCAATGTCCAACGCCAGTTTGGCTAGCGGACATTGGACATTGGACATTGGACATTGGACTTCATGTATAAGTTCATTTGGCTCGTCCCGCTCTTACCACTCGCCGGCGCTGCTATCAATGGGCTGTTGGGACGGAAGTTTCGTTTTTCCGAGAAGCTGATCGGCGGGATCGCGGTTGGCTCAGTTGCACTCTCTTTTCTCATCAGCTCGGCCGCAGTTTTTTCCTATACGTTCGGCAGCCAGGCTCTCTGGCCTAATCCTTATATAACTACGCAGACAAAATTCACATGGATTCCTGGAGGGCCGGTCCGGATCACTCAGGGGCTGCAGGAGCACTCATCTGTTTCTGCAGATGAACAGACTGAGCCACGCAGCTCGGTGCTAAATGTCGAATGGAGTTACCAACTAGATCCGCTGTCGTCGATTTTCATGCTGATCGTGACTGGTGTGGGTTTATGCATCTTTGTCTTTGCTACGGGCTACATGCACGGCGATACAGGATACTATCGCTTCTTCGCCTACATGGGCCTGTTCATGTTTTCCATGCTGGTCCTGGTCATGGGATCGAACTTCCTCATGATGTTCGTCGGCTGGGAAGGAGTTGGTCTCTGTTCGTATCTGCTCATTGGTTATTACTTCAACCGGCAGGAAGCGGCGGACGCGTCGCGAAAGGCGTTCTTAACCAATCGTATCGGCGACTTTGGATTTGCACTGGCAATCTTTGCAATCATCGCCACCTTCGGTTCAACCCAATACACAGACGTAGTAGGTCAAGCCAAGGCCTTTCCGCTGGAGACGCTGGGCGATTGGGGGATCATGTCATGGATTGCTCTGGGCCTATTTGTCGGCGCGTGCGGAAAATCTGCTCAGCTACCGTTGCACGTGTGGTTGCCTGACGCGATGGCGGGCCCGACTCCCGTGTCCGCTCTAATTCACGC
>DATEDU010000288.1:0-43262 GCA_035281525.1 Pyrinomonadaceae bacterium
TCCGGCTTGTGCCGTGAAGGTGGTCTCGAAGAAGTGAGTAGGATTGGCGAATGGCGTCGTCAGCTTTGGCCCACCAGCGTCGGGAATCCGAATGCGGTTGCCTCCGGCGGCGGTCGCATCAGCTTGCACCAACCAATTGCCAACTCTCGCCGTCGTTTCCGACGCGTACAGTACGATGTCGGAACTCTGGGCGTTTGCCACCGACCATGAGTGCACGATGAGTAAAGAGATGAGCGCGAGTCTAGTCAGGATAAACAACGCGCTCTTCCCGCCCGGAGCCTGGGCCGCGAAAATCAGATTTACCACTGGTATAAAAACTTCGAGCGCTGACTTAACAGAAATTCAAAACCATTATGGTCTCGCAGCCCTAAAATTATCTACTGCGAGAATACCGGAGGGTACAGGATCTGCGGTCGCAGTTCCAATGCGTATCTCAAACCTGACGCCGCTCAAATTTACGCCGCTACTACCGTTCCAGTTCACCCATGGCTCCTGGTGCCTTACGGACCAAGCACCGGGCAAGTTCGCATCGCTGGCGCTGGCGGGGGCAGTCTCAAACACCACGTTGCCGGTTGCGGAGTCGTGACGTATCCGCAGAAACTTCATACTAGTAGCATTGTAGGCAAGGGGCGCAATCACATTCGCTGCGGTTCCACCGATCACCCGTTGCAATTTCAGATTCGCTCCGATGATGATAAATCGGTAAAGATTTGAGCTCGGCGAGTTCGAGCCGGCGACCGACAATCGCAACTCTGAAGTAGCGCCTGCTGGAGGAGGCGTAACGACCTGCACGTAAACGTAAGCACCGTTAAAGTCAACCGCGGATTTGTTGATGATTCCGTTGAAATGGAAACCCGAAGTGTTCTGCAACAATGGCCCCACTGCCAGCCGTTGGCTTGCCTCAGTTACCTGAATGTTCGAATCACTTGATCCGGTAAGTTGGCCCTTGGTCCACTTAGCAGTGTCTAAAGAGTTATCGTTGAAATCATCAGCCAGTAGGACGGTCTCGCCTCCTTGAGCATCAACCTGAACAGTCACCAGGGCATTGGCAGTTGCTCCCATATCGTCCGTGACTGTTACCTGTGCTATGAACGTACCAGGTTGTTGATATGTGTGGGATGGAGATTGGGCGGTGGACGTACCGCCGTCACCGAACGTCCAATTAAAGGCGACGATCACGCCATCAGTATCAGAAGCGTTTGAAGTAAAGTTCACCTGTAACGGTGCGACGCCTGAAGTCGGAGATGCCGAAGCGCTGACTTGCGGTGGTTCATTGCCCGGGTCGGCAGGAAATTGGTACGTGAAGCCGTTGTTGAGAGTGCCACTTTGAAGATCGCTATTTGTTACCGTTACGTCGACCGTGCCGGCAGCATGAGCCGGAGTCGTCGCGGTCATGAGAGTCGCGTTAACGACATTCACGTTGGTTGCGGGAACGCCGCCAAACTGCACGGTGGCTCCTGATGCGAAACTTGAGCCCGAGATACTTACCTGGGTCCCTCCAGAGTCTGGGCCGGAAGCCGGTGATACCGAGGTTACGGTTGGAACCGGCGCCGGTCTGGTAGCTCTAAAGTTATCTACGCTAAGAATACCGGCAGCGACCGGATCAGCCGAGGCAGTCCCGGCCCGTACTTCGAACCTCACTCCGGTTAAAAGCACACCACTGCTCCCATTCCAGTTCGTCCACGGCTCCTGATACCTGATGGTCCAGGTGCCAGGTAAATTCGGATCGCCACTGGCTGGTGCAGTCTCAAAGACTACGTTCCCCGAGCTCGAATCATGACGGAGCCGCAAAAACTTCATGGTGGTTGCGTTGTACGCAAAGGGGGCGACTAAATTCACTGCCGATCCGCCTATCACCCGCTGCAGCTTCAGATTTGGTCCAACAACTATGAAGCGGTACAAATTCCCCGCGGGCGAATTACCGCCTGCAACTGACAACCGCAACTCTGAGATGGAATTGGACGGCGGTGGTGTAACAACCTGAACGTAAGCAAAAGCACCTGTGAAGTTATAGGAAGTGTTGCTCACAATTCCGTTGAAGTGAAATCCGGAAGTGTTTTGCAACAGTGGTCCGACTCCGAGTCGCTGACTTGATTCGGAGACCTGGATGTTAAAGTCCGTCGATCCCGTGATCTGGCCCAGCGTCCATTTCGAGCTGTCAAGAGAGTTGTCATTGAAATCGTCCACCAGGAGAATTCCGGGCGGTGGCGGCGTAGAACTTGATTGTGTCGTTGCGTTCGCAGTATTGCTGGGCGGAGAATTTCCCCCACCATTGAAAGCCAGCACACGATAAAAATAGGTAGTCCCGCTAGCCAGCCCGAGGTCCTGGAAAGTAGTTACGTCAACCTGCGTGGAGCCTATGTCTTCCCATGGGCCTCCCGAACTAAGACTACGTTCAATTCTGTAACCCGCTTCGTCGGCGACATTACCCCATGACAAATCGATCCGTGATGAGCTAATCGCGGTGGCGATCAATCCTGTAGGCGCGACTGGTGGATTACCAGTCCCGGCGACGGTAAAACTCCAGACTGGACTGCTGGCGGCCATGTTGGCCATTGTCTTGCCGACGACGCGCCAGAAATAAGTTACGCCCGGTTGAAGCGGCGGCAATTGGAAGGTTTCGGCCGTGGCTGGGCCCGGAAATCCGGTATTGATGTTGGCCGTCAACAAAGACGGATTCGGCGTCGTCCCGAAATATAGATCGTATCTCCAGGCAAAGAAGCCACCCTCCCATCGCAGCGTGACATCCGGAGACGGCGTGACCGCGGAATTGGCCGGTGAAGGAGACGTGGGTGCGTCAGGCGGCAGCGGCGTGAATGGCTGATACTCGGAACTCGAGTTCCACTTTCTTTCGAAATGTTCTACGAGCGGGTTGAACAATTCCGGTTTTTGCGTGAACAGGTTATGTTCATCCTGCGAATCCGATGATGGAACGCTCATATTGGACGATCCGAAGATCGCCATCCCTTGCCCATAAAGCAACACAAGTTTCTCGTGAGTCAGCCCAATGTGCGCCCGGTTCTTTATTTGGGCACCTGCCATGAACATCCGATCGATGTTCATCGAGTGTCTGAAGTATGTTGTCGTGCGATAGGTGTCAGGCTCATTAAGAATCCGAAGTGGCACTCCACGACCTAGAGCAGCAATCAAGGCATTCGCGTGGCGATCATCGGTGTTGCGAAAGATAATCGCATCAATTTTTTGAGTTTCCTGGTTGTAACGGGAGACTGAACGATTCGCAAAGCTCTCTTCAGGCGGGTAGTTCAACTCCGGGTCCTTAGTAAAGATCGGATACGTGCGGGTCAGGGGGCCGCTGATATTAGCGTAGTTGGCAAAGCGGACATTATCTATCCACTTGTCGTCGTATTTAGTCTTAAAGCTGTTAACGATTGACGTGTTGTCGCTGATATAGATCAATTCATCAATGTAGTTGCTAAAAGGCACAGTCGGCACAAAATTCTGGGGGCCATAGTTAGCAGCACTAAACTGAACTTTGTTTTGACCCACAAACAGCATCATCTTCCAATGTAAGACACCCCCGGTCACCACGTTTTTGCGCATCGGAATGCCGGCTGCGGCGAGCTGGTTCAGCACATCCGCGTTCACCGGGTGTGTGAGATTGGCGCGCGGATCGACGAGCACGCGAACCGGAACGCCCGAGTTAAATTTATTGATCAATTTTGGCACGTAAGACGTGTCATCCATGAACCAGAAAGCGACATCGATGCCCACCGTCTCATTGTCAATTAATTGCCAAACCGGCGTCCGGCAGTCTTCAAAGGCTGTGTCGCACAGGCGATCCTGAGCCGAAGCGGGGATGGCGGCTATCAGCAGAAATAGAAGTAGAAGTGAAGATTTGTGTGCGAAACCGTATTTGAGCACGTTGATGTTACCTCAGTAATGACCGACCCTGATCTGATCTTGCAATGGTCCTTAGGCGGCAGTCTGATGGCGATTTCGGGGAGAGCGAGCAATGTGCCACTCCAAGTATTGCTCCGCACGGGTAGATGTTTAGCCAGAATTTACCCCAGTGCGCCGAGCTCTGGCAAGTCAATTTACTGCCGACACGAATAGTCTTACGTCCCATATTCAAACAGTGCGATGTCAAACTTATCTCAACACGATACAGTAGGTCCCCAATGGCACCGTTCGAACGCACACAGTACTAACCTGCACGCGATTCAGGCGCATCGAGCTCCAGCAGCTTATACAGTTCCTTGACTGCAATCGAGGTCGCTTTGCCAGGCTGATGAAAGAGATCACGGGCAACCGCCTGGCGTGCTTCAGATTTCCGTCCGGGCTCCGTCAGGCTTCGTTCAACAGCGCTGACGACCTCACTTGCAGTTCTGACCGTCATCGAGGCGTCTGCCAATAATGCTACATACTCCGGATTTACGTTAGCTTCGGCGAGTAGTTCAGGAACCTCTATACGAACTACTGGTCTGTCAAGCAGCAAATACTCGAAACCTACGGAACTGTGGTCCGTGACCAGGACATCAGCTGCCACGAGATACGGGCATGAATTGCTACTCGTAGCCAAGTGCCCGCTCTTACCGAGCAGTGGCTCTAGTTTGCCTATCCAATTAACCCCGCCAGAGTGCGCGTGCTGCGGATCGTGAGAACGATCGTGCAGCTTAACTATGACCACGTAACCCGCGTCAATTAGCCCTCGGACCACGTCCTCACCCATCGAAATAAGCGAGGAATGAGGCGACCACGTCGGAGCGTACAAGACGACCTTTCGCGCCGGATCAATTCCCAGCATTTCAAGCACCGTGTCTCTCGCAAGAGATCCGTCCACCAGACAATCAACTTTCGGCATGCCGACTAACCGCGCTGATGAGTTGTTTTCATCAATTGCACCCGCCTTTATAAAATTTTGTAGCCTCCGCTGATTGATAAAAAACAATCTGTCCCAGCAGCGTGCCGATTGCGCCGGCGTGTCGTAAACGTTCGTGTACTTGCCGGCGACGCCATGAAACATTTGAACGCGCTGCGTGCCGCGCGGCAGCGTCATCCAGATGAAGTCGGCCGCCAGACACGCATCAAATTTCATCAGCTTCGCCCTGGTAGAGCTAATAACCGGCAGACCGTTCTCTGCTTCACGGTAGACCTCCGCTTCACGCGACGCGCCGCGGCTGGTCGTGAAATAGAACTTCAAGCGCGGATCGCTGGACATGCGCTTGTAAACGGGTTCCATCACCACATAGTTCATCGGTGCACGCACGTGAACGAGCACACGCCGCACCTCTGGATCAAGCCATCTCTGCCACCGCGTATCCGACTGTTGCGCAATCCGTTTTAGGTCACTGAACCCCAACCTAATCCTCTTTACTTGCGTTCGGCGCAGCCTGCGCAGCGTATGGTCCGATATGCGAGTTCTTCCACCGCTGCTTGAAAATGCCTGCGTAAAACCATAGACGCAATTCGTGCTCGAATGAAGCAACCGCTTTTCGCCGGATCGATGCTCCTATCATCTTTGTCAATGTTTGCTGAAAACTGCGATACAAGTACCGGGGTACGCCGGCTATGTGCGGCACCTTCGAAAAATCCAGCTCCGAACGATCAGGCGACTCCATATCCACACCCCATTTCTCATAGAGTATGGCGCGGCTTATGCCATGCCAATAGAGCCAGCGTCTGAAATATTTCTTCGTCAGCCGGTCTGCCGGAACCACATGATGTACCACCATCTCGGGGATGTAATAACCGCGAATCCCCGAATCCCGCGCACGCAGATGCCATTCTCTGTTAGCTTGATTGCGTAGTGTCCCCGCCTTTCGTCCTAGTCTATTGTCAAATAATCCCGCGCGCGAAAATGCATCGCGCCGTGTTACTTCATTAACGCCAAGTGGCCATGGCACTCCGTTACAACCGAATTCAACCGGAGTGGGTCCGAGATCGAGCAACGCTATTACTGCCCAGTGCAGGCCCGGTCTGTTAGGAAGCCAGTTAGGCCGGGTTCCTCCCCACACGGGCAAAACTCTTCCGCCTACAAAATCACAATTAAAACGGTCCAAACCTTCGGCGGCGCGGTCCAACCAATCATGTTCGATGAACGCGTCATCGTCTGTCGTGGCGATGATTTCGCCACGAGACGCAAGAATGCCCTGATTCAATGCCGCAAATTTCCCAGGCTCGGCCTCGAACAAATACCTTAGTTCGACAGGAAAACTCTGCGCAGCCTCTTCAATAACCGCGCGAGTGTTATCGGTCGAGTTGTTGTCGACAACAATCAGCTCCCATTCCGCATTCGTAGAGAGTTTCGCCAGACTGGCAAGCGTCTCTCGTAAACTCTGAGCGCGGTTATGGGTACATATAATTACAGAAAACTTCATACCAAGCGCTCTGGTTTTCCTCTCGGAGAACTCTTATAGCAGGGGTGAGCGCAGTACACCGGTACTGACCAGGACGAAGTGAGAACTGCCAGATGGTGGACCCTCCTTGTACTAAAGATCCAACTCCTGCACGATTCCAAAAGAAGTCAAAGAGAATTGTTGTATTTGCGCTCAACGATTATTATCAAAGTAACAAGCTGCCGCAACTAGGTAGCGCGGCGTCGAATGTATCATTTAACGAACAGTCCCTGGGGCCAAAGTGCCCTCGTTTGGGGAATCCAACACATTACGCGTATAAAACTTAGGGTATTAATGTGGCGATTTATTGTTGATTCAAGAGACTTAGGAATCACGTCGTGAAGGGAATCATACTTGCAGCCGGAGCCGGCACGCGCCTCAACGGTGCGGCCGTCAAGCCTAAATGCCTCGTAGAAGTCGGCGGCATGAGCCTCCTGCGCCGTCAGATTCGAGCGCTGCGAAAAGCAAATATAAATGACATTGTTGTCGTGCTTGGATTTGAGGGTCAGAGCATTAAACACGAGTGTGATGAGAGCGTCCATTTCGTCGAGAATCCTAACTTTGCGCAAACGAGCAGCCTCTATTCATTATGGCTTGCACGCCACCATCTGACTGATGGTTTTGTCGTCCTCAACTCCGACGTCCTCTTCCATCCACAGATCCTCGAAGACCTGCTTCAGTCGTCCTTCTCTGATGCCTTATTGATTTCTTATCAAGGCGAAAAGAACGAGCCGCTCGGTGACGAGGAAATGAAAGTCAAAGTTGAGGAAGATGTGGTCGTCGACATTTCAAAGGAGATGAATCCCTCAGAAGCGGACGGTGAAAATGTCGGCATCGTAAAGTTTAGTCCGTCCGGAGCGAAGCTGTTGATTGAATATATGGACGATTTGATCGCCCGGGGATTCTCCAAGGCCTGGGCGCCGCGAGCGTTTCTTGAGTTTGCCCTCCATCATAGACTGCATGCCGTGAGTACGCGCGGTTATCCCTGGATTGAGATAGATTTTCCGGAGGATTACCAGAGAGCCGTTAACGAAGTCTGTCCCAACATTGACTGCCATGCGTGATCCTATTGGTTCAGCGTGGATGGCCCACATGTAAGCTCGACCTTCAAATGATTCGTTAGGACGTTTTCACTTATGATGATCATCGTCGTTCTATTCTTCATTTTCTTTTTTGCGGTGGCGATCTATTTGAACAATATGCTTGATCGCAGAGAAGAAAATAGGCTGAAGAATAAGAACCAATCCCAGTTGAAGTAAGACCATTGCGCGTGAAAATTCAAAGGCTCACGAACGTTAGTTTTGAGGAGTTGCGGGTAAGGATCGGGCAGCGTCTTGCCATGGTGCTCGAACGTCATGGCAGGTCACGGCTGACGAGGCTCGGAACGGAGCAGGAGTTATACGCAAAGCTTTCATGCGGACGTGAGATTCGATCGGATCGCGAGCTGCTCGAAATGTTTCAGGCGCGGACACAGCCAACATTCTTTGCGGCCTTCACTGACCGCGAAAAGACCACACAGGATCTCAGGCGCCGGCTGCCCGAGGCAGTACCGCAAATAATTGCCGAAGCGGACGCCGTCGTTGGCGGCCGATTCAATTTGCTTGGATTCCAGGATCTGAGTTTCGGTGATCTGATCGACTGGCATCTCGAGCCAGTTTCCGGCAAACGTGCCCCACTCATCCATTGGAGCCGCCTAAACTTTCTCGATGCTGACCTCGCCGGCGATAAGAAAGTCGTCTGGGAACTGAATCGTCATCAGTACTTTGTCACGTTGGGCCAGGCATACTGGCTTACCGGAGACGAGAAGTATGCTCGAACGTTCATCAATCATCTTGAGTCGTGGATGGATCAAAATCCGCCCAAGCTGGGGATCAACTGGGCCAGCAGTCTGGAAGTGGCGTTTCGATCGATATCCTGGCTTTGGGCATTTTATTTTTTCAAAGATTCACCGGCGTTCGAGCCAAAGACTTTCTTGCGCGCGTGGAAGTTCCTTTATCTTAATGCACTGCATCTTGAGACTTACCTCTCAACTTATTTCAGTCCGAACACGCATCTGACCGGAGAAGCTTTAGGGCTGTTTTACGTGGGCACGCTCCTTCCCGAATTCAAAGAGGCTGCAAGATGGCGTAACAAAGGCGCTGCCATTCTGGTTGAGCAGCTGCCGCGTCATGTGAAATCCGACGGCGTCTATTTCGAGCAGTCGAGCTATTACCACCGGTACACAACCGATTTTTATACGCACTTTTTGATCTTGCTGCGTGCTAATCGCATGGCGGTTCCAGATCTGGTTGAAAGCAAACTTATCGCGCTGCTTGATCATTTGATGTACATCCAGCGTCCGGATGGGACTACACCGCTCTTCGGTGACGACGACGGCGGGAAACTGCTAATGGTCGATCCGCGACGATCGAATGATTTTCGAGGCACCCTCTCAACTGGCGCCGCACTCTTTCAGCGTCCTGATTACAAGTACGTAGCGGACGGCGCCAGGCTGGAGACTCTGTGGTTACTTGGACCAGAAGGTTTACGGGAGTTCGACCAACTGGAAACACGCGAGCCGGCCAGTCAATCCGTAGCCTTCACAGAAGGCGGCTATTACGTGATGCGCGATGGTTGGAGTCGAACGTCAAACTATCTGTGGTTCGACTGTGGGCCTCATGGAATGCTCAATTGTGGTCACGCTCATGCTGATGCGCTTTCTTTCGAAGTGGCGGTGCGAGGCCGCTCCCTGCTTGTCGATCCTGGAACGTACACCTACACGGGTTCAAAGGAAGAGCGTGATTGGTTTCGCAGCTCAGTTGCCCATAACACACTGACGATCGACCGCACGTCGTCCTCAGAATCGGCGGGGCCGTTCTCGTGGAAGACAATCGCGCGCTGCGAGGGCCTGAATTGGATCAGTAGCGAGCTATTTGATTTTGTGAAAGGGAAACACGATGGTTACAGCCGGTTAACGCAACCGGCAGAGCACACGCGCTCGATCCTGTTCTTGAAAAACAGATACTGGATCATTCGTGACCAGGTTTCCGCGGCGGGCGAACGTCAGGCCGACCTGTGGTTTCATTTCGACTCGGGCGCCGAACCTTTGATTGAAGCGATTGGGACCAACAGAACGGTGGTTCGAACAAGTTCGGAGGCCGAAGGATTGGACATCAACGTCTTTGCCGGTGACGGGCGATGGAGGCGGGAAGACGGCTGGGTTTCGAAGTGTTATGGACAGAAAGCGCCCGCGCGCGTCTATGCTTTTTCAATGCCGGCGATGGGAAACATGGAAGTCGTAACGTTTTTGCTGCCGTTATCAGTGGCGAGCGGTAAGTATGTGGTGAGCGAAATTGAGACGGTGGGTGGAAAGGCATTCGAGATCAGGCACGAAAACGGACTCGATATTGTTATGATTCGCAATGCGGAGGCGGCTCAAGTCGAGACCGAACGTTTGGCATCGGATTTTGAGTGGAGTTGGGCGAGTTTTTCTAGTCGTGACGCTGGTGCTCCCGAACAGTTGGAGGCTGCTGCTCCCGAACAGTATTTGTTGATTGATGGTCAACGCTTTGCGGTAGACGGTAAAGAGATCTTGAAGACCGAGGAACGAGTCGATCACGTCGTGAATTCTCAGATTTCAGATCTGAGAGCTCCGACAACGGCTAAACCCGAGGTCAATCTGAGATCTGAAACCGAGATCGGAAACTGAGATCTGAAATCTGAGATCTGAAATCTGAGATCTGAGATCTGAAATCTGAAAATGTGCGGCATCAATGGAATAGCCTTATCGACCCGAGCCAAAGCGTCCATCGACGTTCACGTACTGGAGCGCATGCGCGACGTGATCACGCATCGCGGGCCCGACGACGAAGGAGTCTTTATTGACGGTCGCATCGGCTTCGGTTTCCGCCGCCTGAGTATCATCGATGTGGCGACCGGTCATCAGCCGATGACCAATGAAGACGGTTCGCTGCAGATCATTTACAACGGCGAAATCTATAACCACGCCGATTACCGGCCGTTGTTGGAAGCCCGCGGCCACACCTATCGCACTCACGCGGACACTGAAACCATCCTGCACCTCTACGAAGAGTACGGAGACGATTGTGTAACTCACCTCCGCGGCATGTTTGCGTTCGCAATTTGGGATCAGCGCAAACGCGAACTGTTCATCGCGCGCGATCGGTTGGGAGTGAAACCACTCTACTACGCGCATCTTGACGATGGCTCGCTGTACTTCGGCTCTGAAATCAAAACGCTGCTCGAGGCCGGCGCGATCAAGCCTGAACTGAACTTTGACGTCCTATCAGATTACCTCGCTAATCACGCGCCCTCCGGTGAACAGACTCTGTTTCGCGGAGTGAAGCGTTTATTGCCTGGCCATACGCTGTGTTGGCGTGACGGCGATGTTCAAATCAAATCCTTTTGGGATGTGAGTTTTGAAAAAGAAGCCGATAACGGTTGGAGTGATAAAGCGTACATCACGCGTTGGGCTGAGATGTTCCGCGAGTCGGTGCGTTTGCGCTTAATGTCGGATGTGCCGCTGGGGATGTTTTTGTCCGGAGGGATCGACTCATCAGCAATTGCCGCCATGATGAGCGGCATGGTGGATGATCCGATTAAGACTTTTTCCGTGGCTTTCAAGGAACGGGAAGCGAACGAGCTTGAGTACGCGCGTCTGGTCGCCGAAGCTTTCAAAACGAATCATCACGAAATCGTTGTCACGCCCGAACAGTTTTTCGCAGCGTTACCAAGATTAGTCTGGCATGAAGACGAGCCACTCGCTCATCCTTCCAGCGTCGCACTTTATTTCGTTTCCGAGCTTGCTTCTCGACATGTAAAGGTGGTTTTGACGGGCGAGGGCAGCGATGAGCTGCTTGCAGGCTACGGACGCTATCGCAACACCATTTACAATCTCGCGCTCGGCGGACGATACCAGACTCTGACTCCCGGGTTTCTGCGAACAGCCGTTCGCAATCAAATCGAAGGTTTGTCCGGCGGCTCGAGAATCCGCCAAAAGCTGTCGCGAACGTTCCTGACTCTTACTCCGGACATCGAGACGATTTACTTTGACAACTTCGCAGTATTCCCGCGCTCTATGCAGCCTCAGTTGTTGACGGAGGAAACTCGTCAACGCATGGGGCTGATCGATCCGTACTCCGGCATTCGCAAGGTTCTGCAACACACCAACGCCGCTTCATTACTCGATCAACTGCTCTACGCAGACATCAAAACCTATCTTCATGAGTTGTTGATGAAGCAGGACCAGATGAGCATGGCCGCGTCAGTCGAGAGTCGCGTGCCGTTCCTGGACCACAAGCTGGTGGAGTTCACGTGCAGTCTTCCGGAACGTTTGAAGCTGCGTGGCTGGACCACGAAGTACATTCTGAGAAAGAGCATGGAAAAGATTCTTCCTCGCGAAATTCTGTCGCGGCGAAAGATGGGCTTCCCAGTCCCGATTGGCGCATGGTTCCGCGGCGAGTACAGCTCCGTTTTAGAAGAATATACGCTGAGCGAACGAGCCATAGCGCGCGGATTGTTTGAACCAAAGTTCGTTCGCAGCCTGGTGCGACGTCACCAGACAGGTGGCGAGGATCACTCAGAGCGGCTTTGGGCGCTCGTGAACTTTGAAATCTGGATGCGACAGTTCTTCGACGGCGAGGATCAACCCGTTAAGACTCATTCGGAGGTTGAGTTTGCCCATTCCTGATCTGTAGGGGCGTCCCTCCGTGCATATTCTTTGGCTCAAAACCGAACTGCTTCATCCGGTTGATAAGGGCGGAAAAATTCGCACCTACAACATGCTCAAGGAGTTGAAGCGCAATCATCGAGTTACGTATTTGACGCTTGACGACGGAACCACGAAAGCACACGAAAAAGCACACGAAAGAGCTGCTGAATATTGTCATGAGCTAAAATGCGTGCCACACCGGTTGCGACCAAAATTTACTGCCGGGTTTTATGCAGAGCTGCTTGAGAACCTCTTTTCTAACCTTCCTTATGCGATCAAGAAGTACGAGTCGGCAGGAATGCGCCAGGAGATTGTTGAGCGAACAAAAAGCAAGAACTTCGACGTACTCGTCTGCGATTTTTTAGCGCCGGCAGTGAACCTTCCGCAACAGTTAACATGTCCCTCAGTGTTATTTCAGCACAACGTTGAGGCACTGATCTGGAAACGTCACTATGAGTCTCAACAAAATCCGCTGAAGAAGGCTTATCTTTATGGGCAGTGGCTCAAAATGCGCGCGTTCGAAAGAAAAGCTTGCTCGCGGTTCGACTTTGTAGTCGCTGTGTCGCGCGAGGATCGCGAACTGATGCAGCAGGACTATCAGATCAAGAACGTTTCGGAAGTGCCGACGGGAGTCGATACCACCTTTTTCACTCGCAACGGAACAGAGCAGCCTGTCTCGAACAATCTCGTATTTACTGGCTCAATGGATTGGTTGCCGAACGAAGATGCGATTCGCTATTTCACTGAACAGATAATGCCGCGCATTAAAACGTCTGTGCCAGATGTGACATTGACAGTAGTGGGCCGCGATCCTTACCCGGGCCTTGTCGAATTGAGTAAGCGCGATCCCTCGGTCATAGTTACCGGGCGCGTCGAGGATGTGCGACCATACATGGAACGAGCAGCTGTGTACATCGTTCCACTGCGAATCGGTGGCGGCACACGACTCAAAATCTACGAAGCAATGGCGATGGAAAAGGCAATTGTCTCCACGTCGATTGGCGCAGAAGGCTTGCCGGTAAGACATCAAGAAGAGCTGCTCGTAGCCGACACGCCTGAAGATTTTGCTGGAGCTGTTGTGAGGTTATTGCGCGAGCAGTCGGTGGCGACGGAACTGGGCCAGCGCGCTGCCGCGCGAGTACGAAGGGAATTCGGTTGGGACAAAGTAGCGGAAAGCTTCGGTGCGATCTGTGAAAGGGTCGTTAAGAAAAAGCAATAGGACGAATAGGACCTATTAGTCCTATAAAAAGCAGGTCCTATAACGGGGAGTTCAACATTGCCTTTAAGAATCAGCATCTTTGGTTTGGGCTACGTAGGTTGTGTTTCAGCGGCTTGCTTTGCCAAAGCCGGCCATCACGTCATTGGCGTAGACGTTAATCCGACCAAAGTTGAGATCATTAATTCAGGCAAGAGTCCCATCGTCGAACAAGGGATGAATGAACTACTCGCCGGGGTAGTGAAAGAAGGCCGTCTGGTCACAACGACTGATCCCGAGCGAGGCATCACGGAATCTGACTTATCACTCATATGCGTAGGAACGCCCAGCAATCCTAATGGCAGCCTGGATCTCAGTCATGTGAAGCACGTTTGTTCCGAGATCGGGTCGGCTCTGAAAAAGAAAAAGACGCGCCACATCGTCGTAATCCGCAGCACCGTATTACCCGGAACGGTTCACAACACGGTTATCGCGGCGCTCGAAGAAGCCTCCGGAAAGAAAGCCGGAAAGGACTTTGGCATTGCCATCAATCCGGAATTTCTGCGCGAAGGCTCCTCGCTGAAAGATTTTTACGCTCCTCCTTTCACTTTGATTGGCGCAGACGATGAGGCGACGGCGGCGGTCGTGCGCGAATTATACGCCGATGTGAACGCACCGGTTTTCGTCACAGCGTTGAAGACAGCGGAAATGATTAAGTACGTCTGCAACTGCTTTCATGCTCTGAAAGTTACCTTTGCGAATGAAATCGGAAATATTTGCAAGGCTGCAGGCGTCGACAGTCATGAAGTGATGGATATATTTTGTCAGGATACAAAATTAAATCTCTCCTCCTACTATCTAAAACCGGGCTTTGCGTTCGGCGGATCGTGTCTGCCGAAGGACCTGCGGGCCATCAACTACAAAGCAAAGGAACTCGACGTCGAAGTTCCGGTGCTTTCATCCATTTTGCCGAGCAACCGGCTTCAGATTGAAAAAGCGATCGACTTAGCCTTGCGGACAGGGAAGAAACGCGTCGGCGTCCTCGGGTTCAGTTTTAAAGCCGGAACCGACGACCTCCGCGAGTCCCCCATGGTCACTCTGATCGAAACCCTGATCGGAAAAGGACTTCAATTAGCGATATATGATCGAGACGTATCATTGGCCAGACTCTTTGGCGCCAATAAGGAGTACATCGAGCGCGAGATACCTCACGTCGCACAACTTATGCGGGGAAGCATGGAAGAAGTTCTGGCCGAATCAGAGGTACTTATTGTGGGCCATCCAGCAGAAGAATTCCGCGGCATCGAATCACGATTAAAGGACGGCCAACTAGTAATCGATCTAGTGCGAATACTCTCCACCCCCACTAACAATGATTCTTACCAGGGAATTTGCTGGTAAGCCTCGAAACGATCATACTTGCTCCCGTGCCTGAGAACAGCGGCGGAATCAAGCCAGTGTCCAAATTGCGACGGTCACGTCGCGTGCTTCTTTTGCTCATTCCGTTCCTGTTATGGCCTGTCGTTGCCTGGGGATTGGCGCGGGCGCTCATCGTCCGCACGCCAGTGCCTGCGGCTGATGCTATTGTTGTTCTCAGCGGCTCTGGATCGTACAAAGAACGCGCTCAGCTGGCCGCAAAGCTTTATCGCGATCGCCCATCGACGCGACTGATTCTCACTAACGATAATCAAAGAGGCTCCTGGTCGTCAGCCGAACAGCGAAATCCGTTCTATTACGAGCGAACGATTGATGAACTCTGTGCTTCAGGAGTGCCGAAGGAACGAATCGAAGTTGTTCCGCAGGTGGTCTCAAGCACGTACGAAGAGGCCCAGGTCCTCCACGACTATGCGAAGGCTCAGGGTTTGCACACTGTTTTGGTTGTAACATCGGCGTACCATTCACGCCGCGCTTTATGGACACTTCGTCAAGTATTCAAAGATGAGAAAATCGAAATTGGGCTCGAGCCAGTCCCCACGGGTTTTCAGACTCCTTCATCCAGCACATGGTGGCTTTATCCCAAGGGGTGGCAAATGGTCTTTGGGGAGTATTTCAAAATTGTGCACTACCGGCTCCGATATGGTGGAACGCCCGGCAATTCGACAGCCATATTTGCCGTTTGAGATTGTTATGACCACGCTTTCCGAGCGTTTACCGTCAACCGCTTCGTGGAGAAGCCTTCGGCTCAGGACGAAGGTTCTAATAGGCCTGTCATTAGCGACAATCACAATAGCTGGACTTTGGGTAGCAAATTCATTCTCGGCTCTCCAAATACAAACCCTTCCTAACGGATCATCCAGAATTGTCGTGAATGCGAACGGCAACTTCCAACAGGCGCTTAATGTTGCGAAACCGGGCGACGTAATCGTGCTTGAAGCCGGCGCCGAGTTTACGGGTCCTTTTACTCTCCCAGTGAAGGAGGGGTCGAATTACATCACTATTCAATCTTCGCGACTTGCTGAATTGCCTGAGGCGGGAAAGCGAGTGTCGCCTTCGCATGCAGCATTGATGCCCAAAATTCTTGCGGCTCCTGGCGACGCGGCGATTAAAACGGAGCTGAACGCCCACCATTATCAGTTTATCGGCGTTGAGATAGCTCCAAACGACGAAACGTCGCGAGTTTCGGATCTAATCAAGTTAGGAGCCAGTTCGGGTGCTCAAAAGTCCCTGGACACCGTTGCACATCACCTCATCCTCGATCGATGTTACATACACGGGTTCGCAACGCAGGAGGTCAAGCGTGGTGTCGCTTTGAACAGCGCCGAAACCTCAATAATCAACTCCTATATTTCCGACATTCACGGCATTGGTTACGACACGCAAGCAATTTGCGGTTGGAACGGACCTGGTCCATATCGCATCATCAACAACTATTTGGAAGCAGCCGGTGAGAATGTGATGTTCGGTGGGGCAGATCCCAGCATACCCAACCTTATTCCTTCAGATATCGAGATTCGTGGCAACCATTTCTTTAAACCACTGTCATGGAAAGTCGGCGATCCTTCCTATGCTGGAAAGCATTGGACAGTGAAAAACTTGTTTGAGTTGAAAAACGCACGTCGCGTGGTGGTCGACGGCAATACATTTGAGAACAGTTGGTTAGATGCGCAAGTGGGATTTGCGATTTTAATCAAATCGCAGAATCAGGATCGTGGTTGCCCGTGGTGCGTCAGCGAGGATGTCACTTTCACGAACAATATAATTCGCAATGTGGAGCATGGAATTAATGTGCTGGCGTATGACCCGAATAATCCAAGCGGACAGGTAAAGCGCTTGCGAGTGGTGAATAATCTTTGGGTGAACGTGAGAGGGATGTGGTTTCAGGGCACAGACGGAGCTGATGACGTGCTCATTGAGCACAACACACACCTGCAACAATCAGGCAACGTGATGACCCTCCACGGCCGGCCCACAACTAAGTTCGTGTATCGTAATAACATCACGGTGAAGACAGGTTACGGCGTTAAAGGAGACGGCTTGCCGCCAGGGCTAGCCACGCTAAATAAATTTTGCCCGGGGTACGCGTTCCAGAAGAACGTGATCGCTGGTCAGAGCGGGGCAAATTACCCTCCCGATAATTTCTATCCTGCTTCCCTATCGGAAATTGGATTTGTTTCGCCTCAGAAAGGTGATTACAGACTTGCGAGCTCGAGCCGTTATCGGTCGGCAGGCACCGATAAGCGTGACCCCGGATGCGACTTCGCAGCGTTGGACAGCGCTATCTCGAAGGGCAGCAATTAGACTTCGTGCGCTCGCTGGCGAATTGCAAACTTCGGTTACCCGTATCGCTCTTAAGAATAACCACTGCATGAATGAACGTGACAACAAGTTTCAGAAACTGATTTGGTCGCTTCCGTGGCTCGTTCGCTATCCGTTTTGGCGCGTACGGAACTTGCTCGGCGAAGATGACTCAGAAAGTGAGAGCCATTTGATTTTTGTTGTGGCAAATCACTTTGAGCCGGCGTGGACCAAGAACGGCACGCAAATGGAGTTGCGAACTCAAATCACGCGTTTGGAGGACTGGTGCAAAAAGGCAGAAGCACTCGGTAGAGCTGTCCACGATAGCGACGGCACTCCGTTCAGGCATACCAACTTCTATCCTGCCGAGCAATATCAGAAACAACTTCTCGATCGATTGGCCGCCCTGCAGGCAGAAGGCTTTGGCGAAGTCGAAATACATTTGCACCATGGCGTAGACCGTCCGGATACCCCTGAAAATCTCCGGCGCGTTATCACCGATTTCCGAGACATTCTCGCGGAAGAGCACAAATGCCTTGCTAGATGGAACGGATCCGGACCCAAGTACGCCTTCGTTCATGGTAACTGGGCCCTGGCTAACTCCTCCGGTGGTAAATATTGCGGCGTAGACTCAGAGATGAAGATTCTTGCCGAGACCGGATGCTACGCTGACTTCACTTTGCCCGCCGCGCCTAACCAGGCTCAAGTGCCACGTCTCAATGCGATTTATCAGTGCGGCTACCCTTTGGAACAGAGAGCTCCACATCGCAACGGACCGGAAGTGAAACTCGGATCTGCGCCCGTGCTCCCCGTAATTTTCACTGGACCACTCGTGTTTAATTGGCAGCGCCGAATAGGTGGCGTCCCCGTGCCCAGGCTCGATGATGGAGTGTTAGCGGCAAACTATCCTCCAGATCTCGCGCGGCTCGAGCGTTGGCGGGGTGCTCGGATTGGAGTCAAGGGTCTGGGGGAGTGGGTTTTCATCAAGCTCACCTGTCATGGCTTTGTTAATGAAGATCAGCCGGCAATGATTGGCGATCCCATGCGCCGGTTTCTTGAGGAGACTATTCATCTCAGTGCGAAAACCAACAAGTTCAAGGTCCATTTCGCCAGCGCGCGAGAGGCTTTCAATATGGTACTTGCAGCCTCTGATGGGCTGCGAGGGGAACCAGGCCAATATCGAAACTATCGGCTGAGACAAATTATGGAAAAGCCAGAAACTGTTGAATGACAACGCTAGTTAATTCAAAACCTCGCCTACGGGTTGGCTTGTTGGTGGATTCCCTCACTCAACCGAAGTGGGTGTTCAGTATCATCAAGGACATTCAATCGTCTTCTATCGCCGAAATCTGTCTCGTTATAAAAAACGAAACTACGGTCCAGCCAAAATCTAAATTACATACCTATTGGGAAAAGCGAGACTACTTACTCTACGCACTCTATAACAAGATCGATCGTGCGCGCGTCCAGATCGACGCGTTTGAAGAGAGCAATCTCGAGGAGGTGCTAGCCGGCGTTCCTGTTTTGGGCGTCCAGCCCGTGATGAAGCAGTTCTCCGATTGGTTTCCTGAAGAAGCGATCGAGAAGATTCGAACCTACGATCTCGACGTGGCGCTGTCGTTCGGCTTCAGAATTTTGCGCGGCGAAGCGTTGCGCATCGCTCGTCATGGTGTCTGGTCATACCATCATGGCGATAACCTTGTGAATCGCGGCGGGCCGGCCGGTTTTTGGGAAGTCATGGAAGGGACTAGAACTACCGGTTCAGTCTTGCAAGTGCTTTCTGAAGATCTGGATAACGGTGAGGTGCTTGATCGAAGCTGGGTGCGGACCAGCGATCGCTTTTCTGTGCGCGTCAGCAAAAACTATCTCTATTGGAGATCGTCGAGCTTTGTAACGAGAAAACTGAACGAGCTGTATGACACCGGAAAAGCCGCGAGCGAGGAAAATGTATTTCGGCCTTACTACAAACGCCTGCATAAGAAGCCGACAAACTCAGAACTTCTTCCGAAGCTCTTTAAACTCTCGCTGACCTACGCAGCGACGAAGCTTGAGTATGCATTCTTCTTTGACCAGTGGACGCTTGCCTATCGATTCAGGACCAGTTCTACCGACTCGAACAATAGCTTTTACCGATTCAAGCATTTGACACCGCCGAAAGATCGGTTCTGGGCTGATCCATTCCCCGTAAAATTTCAGGGGAAGTACTTCCTTTTCTTTGAAGAGTATCCCTACAAGGAAGGTAAGGCGTACATATCGGTGATGGAACTGCATAAGTCTGGTCCCACTGCGCCAGCGCCGGTTTTAAAACGCGACTATCACTTGTCGTATCCATTTGTATTCGATTGGAACAACCGTTATTTCATGGTGCCGGAGACAGCGGCCAATCGAACCATAGAACTCTACACGTGCGAATCCTTTCCCGAACAATGGAAACTGGACGCAATTCTTTTTGAAAACGTTGCGGCGAAAGATGCAACGCTATTTGAAATAGACGGACTGTGGTGGATGTTTGTTGGAATAGCTGACACAGATTCGTCTGATGAGCTACACATTTTCTACAGCCCAACGCCGCTGGGGCCGTGGAAACCTCACCAGAAGAATCCAGTTAAATCTGACGTGCGAAATTCGCGACCAGCGGGACGCCCGTTTTACTGGAATGGGGATTTGTATCGTCCGGCCCAAGACTCCTCTAACTGTTATGGCTATGGGATCTCTGTTAACAGAGTCCTGCGCCTGAGTCCGACTGAGTTTGTTGAGCAAGAAATTTCCAAAGTACTACCGCATTGGCGGAAAGATCTGCGTGGAACGCATACGCTGAATATTTGTGAAGACCTTACCGTTATCGATTGCCTGGTTCGGCGTAGGCGCTAGCTCAAGAGCCGGTAAACGCGGTGGCTCAAAGCCGTTAAACCCATAGTTCGGAACGGTTTAGCATGCACCAACAGAATCGGCAGGCAATTTAATTGTTGACAAGAAGTAACAAAAAAGTTAAAAGAGTTTTTGGTTTTGGCGGTAGTTAAGCCATTGATCTTTCAACGATTGCACACGATAAAGGCAAACCTGTTGTGAAGCGGGGACGCAAAGCCGTGAGTCTTCTCATTATGAAGAAGATGGTCTGGTTGCCGAAGGCATCGGAGAGGCCGAACTCACCTCAGCGGTAACTATTCTGCGGCAGCTTTATCGTACGCCCTCGTAGAATCCTCTTCCGAGCACTTCCTACTTTCAAGCATCCCCAAAAAGCAAGTTTGAACGACCGAGATCGTGCATTTGATCCAATCGTGGACTGTGCGGTTGTGTCAGTTGCCCACTACTACGTTGAGTGGGTTAGAACAAAAACCGAACAAAACTAAGCCCCGCCTACAACATAGCACTTGGGTGTTTCCGATAACTTGGCAAGCTCCCGGTAGGCAGTCCAAAGCTTTAAATCTTCACCGACAAAAGGATCCGCAACACGCAGGAATCTCGACGACTGACATCGTCCGGATGAGGTAAAACAAAATGAGGCTTCGAAAGGTTCCCCAATACCATTCGTTTCTGAAGCGCAAGTCATTCAATTTTCTTCTAATTAGCTCTCTAATAGGCATCATAACAGTCGCGGGTCAGGAAGCGCGTGCTGCGACCGTAGTTGTCCCCGCCGGCGGAAGTCTTCAAGTTGCCCTTAATGCCGCACAACCTGGCGACACCATTGTTCTTCAGGCTGGGGCAGTCTATACAGGACCTTTCGTTTTGCCGAATAAGAGCGGGAGTGGCTTCATCACTATCCAGTCCTCAGCCCTCGCGTCTCTTCCGTCGGGGCGACGGGTGTCCCCTGCTGATAGCGTGTTCATGCCCAAACTTGTATCACCCGGCAGTAATCAAGCTGTAATTTCCACCGCAACCGGTGCTCATCATTACCAGTTCATCGGGGTTGAAGTTGCTCCTGTAAGCGCTAATGTGTTGATAGGCGATCTGATCAAATTTGGAGATAGCTCTCAAACTTCCGCATCACATAATCTGGTCCTGGATCGTTGTTACATACACGGATTCCCCACGCAAGACGTGAGGCGGGGCGTAGCTTTGAATAGCGGCGAATCTTCAATCATCAATTCTTATATTTCCGATATTCACGGGGTCGGTTACGACACGCAGGCGATTTGCGGCTGGAACGGGCCGGGCCCGTATCACATCATCAACAACTATTTGGAAGCGGCCGGTGAGAACATAATGTTTGGTGGAGCTGATCCGTCCATCCAGGGATTGGTTCCGTCCGACATCGAGATACGACGCAATACCTTCTTCAAACCGCTGTCCTGGAAGGTGGGCGATCCCTCCTATGCTGGAAAGCATTGGACGGTTAAAAACCTATTTGAGTTGAAAAACGCACGGCGAGTAGTGGTGGACGGGAATACGTTTGAGAACTCCTGGCCGGACGCGCAAGTAGGATTCGCGATTCTAATCAAGTCTCTAAATCAGTCTGGCGGTTGCTCGTGGTGCGTGAGCGAGGACATCACGTTCAGCAACAACATAATTCGCAATGCGGAACATGGCATCAATATCCTCGCGTATGACCCGCATTATCCGAGTGGCCAGGTGAACGGTGTTCGAGTGGTGAACAACCTTTGGGTGAACATTAGAGGCATGTGGTTTCAGGGCACTGACGGTGCGGGTGATGTGTTGATCGACCACAATACACATCTGCAACAGTCGGGTAATGTTATGACGCTTTACGGACGGCCGACAACAGGCTGCGTCGTGCGCAACAATCTTGGCGTCAGAACAGGTTACGGAATAAAAGGCGACGGTGCAGGGGAAGGAACTTCTAGCCTCTCGACCTATGGTCCGGGATACCTCTACAGCAAGAACGTACTGGTCGCAGCTTCTCCATCGCAATATCCCACAGCGAATTTTTACCCGACTACTCTTGCGGGCGTAGGTTTTGCTGATGCGGCGAGTGGTAATTACCGCTTGTCAGACTCGAGTCCTTTCAACAATGCCGGAACCGACGGGAAAGATATTGGAGTTGATTTTGACGCGCTCGAAGCAGCGTTGGGCGGTACCGCACCGAATCCCACTCCAACTCCAACGCCCACTCCTACTCCAACACCTAATCCGTCACCAACGCCCACTCCTACGCCAACACCTGATCCGACACCAACGCCCACTCCTACTCCAACACCACTTCCAACACCATTGTTCCATCAGGGTGACACGGTTGCTGTGGATATGAACGGTGTGTACGTACGTTCATGTGGTTCAAGTACTTGTTCTGTTTTGGGAACGCAGAACACAGGCATCAATGCCTTGGTCTTAGCTTCGCCTAACTGGGACCCAGCAAGAACGAAGTATTTTTATAGTCTGGATTTTGTTTCAGGAGTGGATGGTTGGGTGCCAGAAGAGCATCTTATTCGAGTTTCAACTCCGGAAACAGGGCCGGGCGTTAGGAAAGCCAAGAAGCGTGGGCAGAATCTGAGTAATCAAATGGCGGCTGACGGCGGCGGCAGCACCGCTCCACAGATCAGTACCGCGGAGAGTGACTCGCTCGATCTGTTCATCAATGAAATTCAGGAGGCTCAAACGCTTTTCAACGCTGAGCGACAAATCTTTCCTGCGGCTGCAAGGATCGACGCTGAATTATGCGCAGCGCTCGACTCTGCAATCCTGGCACGAATCTCGTTCAACAGCGGCGATGTGACCGGGACAAAGACTAACCTTCGCGAGTCACTTACTCACCTGGAGTTGAGTGACGCGCTAATCTCGTACGGCAATATCTCAAATGCTATTGATGCGCCGTCGTATATGGTGCGGCAGCATTATCTGGACTTCCTCGATCGCGAGCCCGATCAGGCGGGCGGCGATTTTTGGGCGGGCCAAATCACGATGTGCGGAAGTGATGCTCGATGTACGGAGGTCAAACGAATTCACGTATCTGCTGCGTTCTTCCTTTCAATTGAATTTCAGCGTACCGGATACTTCGTCTATCGCTTGTACAAATCGTCGTTTGGACGCATGCCGTTGCGCGCGGAGTTCCTGCCAGACACTCGCGCCGTAGCTCACGGTGTGATTGTAGGTACCGCAGATTGGGAATTAGCCCTTGAGGCAAACAAAGAGGCGTTTCTTAATGAGTGGGTGCTACGGCCGGATTTCGTGTCTCGTTACGCGCAGCTAACGAACCGTCAATACGTCGATGCGCTGATTGCCAATCTTGGAGTCACAATCAGCCAGGCTGAGCGCGACAGTTTGCTTGATGATTTACGAACCGGGGCTACGAGAGCAAACATCTTAGGCAGATTGGCTCAGCACGAAGCCTTCTCGCGCGCCCAGTCGAACTCCGCGTTCGTGCTGATGGAGTACCTAGGGTACTTGGGGCGGGATCCCGATCCGGCCGGCTTCAACTTCTGGCTGAACAAACTAAATGAATTCAATGGTGATTATGGTAGGGCTGAAATGGTGAGGGCCTTCCTTTCATCGATTGAGTATCGCAACCGGTTCCGGTTGTAGTTTTGGAAAGACTGTTTAGAGCAAAAGGGGCGACTCAAAATTTGAGTCGCCCTTCTTGTTTTTAGATAGCGCCCGCCGCGCTAACTCTCGTTGGTCGGGACCCTCTGTCGCGTCGGCAACCAGCGTGGGTGTGAGATCTGAAGTCTGAAATCTGAGATCTGAGATCTGAGATCTAAAGGGTTGTTCGGTGGCGGCCTGTTGGGTTAGGCAACGCCGGGCAATGCGTTACCTGCGCGCACGCTAAACCCTAACCCAGGCCGCCGCCGTCCTCTGACCCGGCCCTCCACCGGGTCGCTGCGAGGGCCCTTAAGAAGCTGTCGCCCCCTGTTACTCTCCCAGACTATTTTGTAGCACTTGAGAAATTCTTGAGGTTTCAGGTGAGAATGCATTTAAACCTCGTGTGATCCGTTACTTAGACAAAACTTCTGGAATTTCCACCTCTTTAAACCTTTACTCTCTTCCAGGCATCGCCCCGCAGACTTTCGGGCATTTGCGCCCGTCCGGCGGCGGTTTTGACTTGGAGCTTTAACCTAAGTTGGTATAAGCTTTCCAACGTTTTACTTCGGGTGACTGTGATTCTTTGTCCCCAATAAGTCTTCGGTAGCGAATTTGCCCTTCTCTGACGAAGACCATCCATGGGAATCAGGTAATGAGTGTCCTGGCCACGAAGTCTCTCTGGCGAGTTGTCGCCATTTCTGCCGCTGTAGTCTTTGCCTACGCGTTCGTTCTCCTAAAACTGTCTCGTGACTGGTGGAATGATCAGAACTACTCTCACGGCCTTCTGATTCCTTTTATCATCGGTTACATCCTGTGGACCCAGCGTGAAAAGTTAGCGCGAGTCCAACCCAAGCCTTCAACACTCTGGGGTGGCGCAGCTGTAGTGATGGCGTTGGCGGCGCTGTGGGCGGGAACTGCAGGAGCCGAACTCTTCATCCAGCGAATGTCCCTGGTGCTTATCCTCGCTGGAACCGTGATCTATTTTTGGGGATTTCGTTTGCTGCGGATGCTGTTCGTACCACTCATACTGTTGGTGCTTGCCATTCCGATTCCCGCGATCATATTCAACAAGATTGCTTTTCCATTACAGCTTTTTGCTTCGCGCTTTGCCGTGTGGTCCATGGGACTGCTCGACATCCCCGTGTTGCGTCAGGGAAACATTATCGAGCTACTTCCACTCGGCGCTCGCGAAACAAAGAAGCTGGAAGTGGTGGAAGCTTGCAGCGGCATTCGCTCGTTGATGACACTGGTCACACTCGCAGTCGTTTTTGCATATTTCACGCATCCTGCAAAGAAAGATGGCGATGGTCCGACGGGAGGCACTTTCGATTCGCTGAAGAGCTACGCCTTTTGGCGATCGATGCTCATCGTCCTATCGGCCGTGCCCATCGCAATTTTGACAAATGCCTTGCGCGTTAGCGGCACTGGAGTCTTGGCTCGTTACTATGGAACGGAAGTCGCAGATAGTTTCTTCCACTCCTTTTCAGGATGGGTGATTTACATCGTCGCGTTCTTCCTGTTGTTGGGCTTTGCCTGGATTTTGGACCGTTTTCGTCCTGCTGACAAACCGAAAGCGGTTCGCGCACCGCAATCTGCCCCGGCGATTAGCGCAGCACCGGCAATTAACATGGAGGGAACAGAATAAGTGAAGGCGTCCTGGCGATTTGCGGCATTGTTTGGCGTCCTGTTATTGGGCGGAATCATTGTTCATGCGTGGGGCTCGCTCGGTGAGGCTCGGGTTGAAAGAAAGGAGCTAAAGGATTTTCCGCAGCAGGTAGGCCCGTGGCAGCAGGTCGGAACGGATCAGAAGTTTGATAACCAAACGCTCAGTGTTTTGAAAGCGAGCGACTACTTGATGCGTGATTACCGCGCGCCAGATGGATGGCGAGGAAATTTCTACGTTGGCTATTACGCGAGCCAGCGCGAGGGCGCAACATATCACAGCCCTTTGAACTGTCTGCCTGGATCCGGCTGGGTGATGAGCAGTCCGGCTAAAGTGACGATTAGTGCACCAGGCCGAGCGCCGTTCCAAGCTAACAAGTACCTGATCGAGAACGGCGGCACGCGTGAAATATTGATTTACTGGTACCAGGGTCGAGGCCGTATGGTGGCGAGTGAATATTGGGGCAAGATTTATACGGTTCTTGACAGTGTAACCATGCGTCGCTCAGATGGCGCCATGGTTCGAGTGATGGTGCCTGTGGGGGCCTCGGAGGACCGCTCGCTGCAAGCCGCACTGGGGTTGGCAGCCAATGTCTCGACGGTTTTACCCCAGTTTGTACCCGACTAATTGGGGAAGTGGAAGCAATTTGCTGGGAGTTTGCACTTCCAGTTTTTGGGAATCGGGAACAATTGATCTTTTTCTGAAATTATCTGGCCGGGACTGGCGCAGAAGGCATTGCCCGCCGATGGCGCCGACCGGGTAAGAAGTTAACGAGCAGCGCAACTGCTCGAGGTTTAGCTGGGAGATAACGAATAAATGGAGTGCCGTAGTAGTCTCAAGTTCGCAACCCTTCTGTCTTTCCTTTTGGCGGCCGTGTTTGCTTTAAACGGCTGCACTAACCCCGAGAAAGCCAAGGCTCAACATCTCGCCAGAGGCGAGTCCTTCCTGCAAGAAGGCAGGTATCAGGAAGCGTCTCTCGAGTTTCGCAACGCTATCCAGATCGATGACAGGTTTGCTGCCGCCCATTGGGGGTTGGCCCGCGCCTATGAGGGGCTGCAGCGGGCTCAGGAAATGATTAACGAGCTCGCCCGGACAGTTGAGCTCGACCCCAATAACCTCGACGCGCGCTTAAAGCTTGGAACTATGTACCTTGCCGCAAGCCGGATTCGATCCGACTACATCGCACAAGCCGAGCGCATGGCAAAGGAGATTCTGCAAAGAGATCCGAAACATATTGAAGGCCATATTCTGATGGCAGGGGTCTTCTTTGCCCAGCACGATCGCGACAAGGCGTTTGCCGAACTTAATCAAGCCATAGAGATCGATCCCAACCGAGTGGAATCGTATCTGAGTATGGCCCGGTTCTACGTCCGTATCGACGACCACGCGAAAGCCGAAGAGACCTACAAGCGCGCCATCTCAATAAATAGCAACTCGTCCGTGGCTTATAGCGAATACGGACGTTACTTGATGCAAGCAGACCGCCCTGTAGAAGCCGAAGCAGCATTGCTAAAGGCAATCGAAGTTGAACCTTCGAATCGCAACTCGCGCCTTATGCTGGCTGGCTTCTACCTGGTAAACAAACAGCTCGACAAAGCCGAAGCCGCTTACAAGGCTGTCGCCGATCTGGATAAAGACAAGCCAGAGGGGCAAAGCGTGCTCGCTGACTTTTACGCGTCGGTTCAGCGAACAGATGATGCCCTGCGAATTTACCAGGACGTCGTCGCCAAATCTCCTGACTTCAAGCAGGGCCGATACCAACTGGCCGACCTCCTTTGGACCAAAGGTGATAAGCAGGGAGCGATGGCGCAGATCGACGAGCTGCTGAAGAAGGACCGGAACGATCGTGAAGCACTGGTGCTTCGCGGCAAGATGCGCGCGAATTCAGATCAGGCGAACGATGTTAAGGCCGGCATAGAAGACTTGAAGGAAGTTCTTAAACAGGAACCGAATTCAAGAAACGGACTTTTCTACATGGCTCAGAGCCATCTGAACCTCGGATCGTATGATGAGTCGCGGAAGTTTGCTTCCGAGCTGGAGCGAAACTATCCAGACGACGTGCGTGGCAAGTTCATACAAGTCCTGATCAGTCAGTGGTCCGGAGATCCTAAGGCTACGGTGCGGTTGTCGTCGGAGTTGCTGGATCGACTAAACAAGACTACGCCAGATCGGGACGTGCCGGCACGTCTGCTTGGTGAGATACGAGTAAAGGCATTGATGGTTCGCGGTACGGCCAATGCCCAATTGCGGAACTTTACCGCCGCTCGGCAGGATCTGACCACGGCTCGCGACTACGCACCAACTTTCACGGATGTTTATGTAAACCTCGCAGCTCTGTCAGTGGCCGAAGGCAAGTACGACGACGCTGTGACGTTCTATGAAAACGCATTGTCACATGCAGCTGCTGATTTCAAAGCCCTGAACGGACTTATCGGTCTCTATGCACTACGCAAAGAGCCATACAAAGGTCACACCAAGTTGGACGCAGTGCTGGCTACCTATCCGAACGATCCGCAACTCCATTTTCTCAAGGCGCAGGTTTATAGCTACGAGCAAAATGCTCAGGCCGCTGAAAGCGAACTGCGAAAAGCTCTGGAACTGGATCCCAATTACCTGATGGCGTATTCGGCTCTGGCCACTCTCTTCATCAATACCAAGCAGGAAGAGCGCGCGATTGCGGAATACAAGCGAATACTCGAGCTGAGACCGGATGATTCCACTGCCTATACGATGATTGGCATGCTGTATGACGCTCGCAAAGACTACAACGCGGCGGCCGAGAACTACCGCAAGGCGTTGGTACTCAATCCAAATTCCGTGCTTGCAGCCAACAATCTCGCATGGCTCTACGCCGTGCAGGGCATTGGCAACATAGACGAAGCGGTGCGATTGGCCCAGCGAGTCGTTCAACAGAATCCGCAAGTGGCGGGGTTCGTCGACACTTTGGGATGGGTTTATTACAAGAAAGGTCTCAACGAAGTTGCCATCGAGCAACTGCAAAACGCCGTCAGAATTGACGAGGCCGCAGCGAACCGGAACAAGGTTTCACCGAGTCCAACCTACCGCTATCACCTCGCTATGGCTCTGAAGGCCAAAGGTGACGCAGAAGGAGCAAAGCGCGAGCTTGGCATTGCGCTTCGTCTTGCAGACCGAGCCCCATTCCCTTATGCGGATGAAGCTCGAAAGGCTTTGGCAACACTTTGATCGCCGTCCGGTGTCGTACCGACGTCGCATGTAAGTAATGCAAGTATTGGATGATTTTTTGAGGAGATGATGAGGAGGCATTATGAGTACTGAGTTTCGCCAACGCGGGCCAAGTGAATACTTGAAGATTATCTCGCGCCGCAAATGGCTTATCCTTCTGCCCGCAATTGCCGTCGCCACGGCAGTCGGTTGGGTTGTATACCGCCTCCCCAATGTGTACGAATCTGTCACACTGATCGTAGTCAAACCCTCCACGCTCCCGAATTCGGTGGTCCCATCGTTGACCGAAGATAGCCTGACGCGACAGCTCAGAAGTATTGCGCAAGTCGTGACGAGCCGAAGCTCACTTGAGCCGCTGGTTGAGAAGTACGATCTCTACAAAGCCGAACGACTTCGAGGCGAGGCAATGGAAGTAGTAGTCGCCAAAGTTCGCAACGACATCAAGGTCGAAGTAAACACCAGCCGCAACGACATTACGAATGGTTTCAATATCTTCTTTAGAGGACGAGAACCGAGAACTACGCAAGCAGTCACAGCGGAATTAGCCAGCAAGTACATCAATGAACAGGCTCAGAACACCATCAACTCTACCGCGTCGGCAAGGCAGTTCATTGAACAACAGGTGCGTCAAACTAAAGACGAGCTGGACGCCATTGATAAACAACGTGTGGAGTTCATGCAAGGTCATCTGGGGTCTCTCCCATCCGAAGCAACCGCTCTAATCGGACAACTGAATGGTCTGCGCGAACAGCAAAAAGCTTACATTTCGGAAGTCGGTCGCTACCAGGACCGCCGATCCGCTCTCACTACCCAGTTAGGGCTGCTCCGCAAGACGAGCGAACAAGTCAGGGAAGACATAATCGAAAATATTACCGATCCGAAAACTACTGTGGGCTGGGCTGAGCTCGTCAAACGAAAGGCCGATCTCGAGGCTCAGATGCAGCGAATGCTCACTGAGCTCCGGCCTAAGCATCCGGATGTCGCAGCGAAAAAGGCGGAGATTGAGTCGGTCCAACAAGCCATGGACCAGCAGCTGGCAGAGTACCAGGAAAAGATTAAGGCCAAAACAGAGCGGGCTAAGAACATGCCCGACCTTCAGGTAGCGTCGCTCGAGTCTGAACTAAAGATGGTTGACGGCGAAATCAAACGCCAGCAAAAAACGCTTTCCGATATCGATGCAAACATCGGTAATGTCATGGCGCGCATAAACGCTGTGCCCGGCGTCGAAGTCGCGTTAGGCGCGATCGATCGCGAATACCAAACGAAGAAGTTGGCCTACGATGCGCTTCTGAAGGAACAACAGCGAATCGCACTGGGCGCCGAGGCCGCCAGCCAACAGCAAGGTGAAGGTATTCAAGTAATTGACGCTGCTAACCTGCCTTCGAGTCCAGTTGCACCGAAACGATTGATGCTGTTCATGATGGGTCTGGGTCTTGGCCTGGGCTTCGGGCTCGTGCTGGCTGGAATATTTGAGGCCCCCAAATTGCTAACGATTCAAAACCGAGAAGACGCAGCCCATTACACCGGTCTGCCCGTCCTCGTATCCGTTCCCGAGCTGAGGACTGCTCGGGAAGCTCGCGCTCTTCCCTGGCGTCGCAGGCTACTCCTGGCGGCGGGGGTCGCTGTCACGATCGTAAGTATCCCGTTACTTGCGCTTGTTCTCAGAGCCACACATGTCCTTGAACTTTTTGCGTCCGGCGGACGTGCCTGATCTATGCGGGCCGGTCGCACCTGACATGGAGGAAATGAGTGTACACAGAATTTTACGGACTGAAAGAACTGCCATTTGCGCTGACACCTGATCCGCGTTTTATCTACTTCACACCGTCGCACACGGAGGTCATGGCCAACCTCCACTACGGTATCGAAAGTGGAAAAGGATTGGTGGTCGTCACGGGCGAAGTGGGTACCGGCAAAACAACGATCTTGCGGTGGATGATGCACCGGCTCGATCGCACTGTGCTGGTTGCCTACATCTTCAATCCACGGCTTTCAGTTTCGGAGTTTTACCAGCATGTGGCAACGCTGCTGGACATTCAAAAGTGGGAGACAAAGTCAGATCTATTGTTGACTCTGGGTCGATCGCTTGAGGCCCGACATTCCAGAGGTTTGCGCACCGTGCTGATCGTCGATGAGGCACAAGGGCTTTCGTCCCACGTGCTCGAGGAAATTCGGTTGCTTTCTAACTTCGAGTCTGACACCGCCAAGCAACTGCAAATCGTCCTGACTGGACAACCCGAGTTGCGCGAGGTGCTGAACAATCCGGATCTGCGGCAGCTCAAACAAAGGATCGCGTTGCGCTGCGTGATTAAACCACTGCCGAACGTCGAGGAAACGGATCGTTATATTGCTTCGAGACTGCTGGTTGCTGGTGCAGAGCGTACCGACATCTTTTCACCATCAGCCATCGACTACATCTTTCGCTGCTCGGAAGGTATTCCACGAAACATCAATAACCTTTGCGATAACGCTATGCTGGCCGGCTACGCCTCGGGCGAGACGACCATCAGCCGCGGAATTATTGAAGAGGTAGCTGAAACCTTCGACATGTTGCCGAATCGCGGCACGCAATCGGGCGATGAAAGAGAAATGCCTGCCGGAGTATTTTCTGGCGGCGTTGATACGCCATGGGCCGGTGGGTCTACTTCGTCTGACGGAGAGTCGCAACCAGTCGCTACTGTTCCGGTGGAGCCAAGATAAATCGAAGAAATATGAGATCTCAAATCTGAGATCTCAGATTTTCTGCCACAACGGCATTCGATTGTCAGGTAGCACCAGGATTGAGAGGAAAATCTAATGGGAAGAGTTTTTGATGCATTAAGGCGAGCAAGCACGACGCCTACCACCGAAGCGGCCAAGCCGCAACCAAAACAACCTTCCAAGCACCGGAATGGAGATCCGGACCGTGGCCTTCCATCGGCCAGTGAGATCGAAGAGCAACTGTTCAAGGGCTCGTCGATCTTCACAAGTCTGGATGATTCGGTGCAAAGCTCAGCGTCCACTGCGCACACTGCGGATGCACCCGTTGGGTCGGCACTCCCCGGCGGATTTGCTTCGCGTGCTGTTGGGGCAACTTTGGGCGCTGCCGAGGCGACGCGTGCCGCAGGTTTTGTCAGTATTGACATCTCCGCGGCGCGCGTCGAGCCTCACCTGGTAGCGATTAGCCAGCCACGCTCTGCCTACACAGAACAGTTTCGCTCTCTCCGCACGCGGATCCTGCAAGCAGGTGAAAGCTCGCAGACGCGCGCAATTGTTATTACCAGCGCCGGCGTCGGCGAAGGTAAGACATTGACTGCTCTCAATCTGGCCTGGCTGCTGGCCCAGAGTGAGGGCGTGCGAGCGCTGCTCATCGACAGCGACCTGCGGCAGCCGTGTGCGAGCGATTACCTTGGTGTTGATCTGAATCGCGGTCTCTCTGAAGTACTGGGTGGCGAATTGACTCTGCAACAAGCCATCGTGCAACTCCAGCCTGCGGGACTTTACCTGTTGCCCGGTGGTCGCGCGCGTGATGACGTCGCCGAACTCCTGACTGGCCCCACGTTCGCCGGCGTGATTGCCGAAGTGCGACGGATGTTTGACTACATCATCATTGATGCTCCACCGATGGGGATTTTCACAGATGCCAATGTCCTGATTAGTCGCGCCGACTCAGCGCTGTTGGTGGTTCGAGCCGGGAAGACGCGTTATTCGCTGGTGGACAAGTTGTTGGACCAACTGCCACGCCAACGGCTGATGGGCGTCGTGTTGAACCGTGCGGACGAGGAATTGGATTCGACTTCCTATTATTACCAGCGCAGATACTACCGGCGTGATCAAGGAATTCTGAGCACTCCCGAACTGGTAACTGAGGAACGCAAAGAGGAGGTAGTTACAGTCAGTTGAGAAGTCACCGCTTCAATGCACGGACGTTCTTACTGCTTCTCGCCGAAGCCATAGTTGTTTTCGGCGCGATCGTGGGGGCCGTGTATCTGAGACTCGGAGCTGAAGACGCTCAGTTCGAGTTGACCTTTCGTCATGGGTATTTGAAAGCGGGACTAGGCACCTTGTTCTGTTTGATCGCCTTTTACCTTTTCGATCTCTACGACTTCATCGTCATGCATGATCGGCGCGAGCTGGTGCTGCGGCTCGTGCAAGCGCTCGGTCTGGCCTGGATCGCGCTGGCGTTATCTTTTTATGCATTTCCGCAGCTGATGTTGGGACGCGGCATTTCGCTGATAGCTCTGCCGCTGGCGCTGGCCCTGATGGTGATCTGGCGGATCCTGATTCATTGGTTGTACCTGGGCCACCCCGGGATTGGCGAGCGCATCCTGATTGTTGGTTCCGGCAAGCAGGCAGTCGAAGTCGCGCGCGAAGTACTCGACCGTCCTGACGCCGGCTACCGCATCGCAGGCTTCGTGGGCACGGACACTGAACTGCTCGGGAAGAGCCTTATTAATCCGCGCGTCATTGCTTTGACATCGGAGCTTGACGCTGTCGTTGAACGCGAACGCATCGATCGCATCGTCGTAGCAATGGGTGAAAGGCGAGGTCACTTGCCAACTGATGAACTGCTTAGGCTGAGTCTTGCCGGCACTGTCTCTATCGAGGAGGGCGCCTCTTTTTACGAACGTGTTACCGGACGCGTGTCTTTGAGCATGATCCGGCCGTCGTGGCTCATCTTTTCCGGTCGTGGCCGCCAGGCTCGGCTGTCGGCACTACTGAGAAACACAGTGCACCGGCTGGTAGCCTTCGCTGGCGCCATTCTTTCGCTGCCGATCGTGATCGTAACGGCCGTTCTCATCAAGCTGGATTCGCGTGGCCCAATTTTCTATCGACAGGAACGCGTAGGGAAAAATGGCCAGACGTTCATGCTTCTGAAGTTTCGCTCGATGAGAGTCGACGCTGAGACGGATGGGCCGGTATGGGCCAGTAAAGGCGACAATCGCGCAACTCGACTCGGCCGGATTATTCGCAAAGTGCGCATCGACGAGATCCCTCAGTTCTGGAACATTCTGAAGGGCGACATGAATTTCGTTGGGCCTCGTCCGGAGCGGCCACACTTCGTCGCGCAGCTTGCGCAGGAGATTCCGTACTACGAGCAACGCCACTTGATTGCGCCAGGGCTGACGGGTTGGGCCCAGATCAAATACCCGTATGGCGCTTCGCTCGACGACGCACGTCAAAAACTTCAATACGATCTCTATTACATAAAAAACCAGAGCCTGTTTCTGGATGCAATCATCCTGTTTGAGACGATTAAGATTATTCTTTTTGGACGTGGGGCTCAGTAATGAGTGATGACCCGCAATAGGGGGTTTCGAATGAACACAATAAAAATTCTACTGCTTGCCGTCATGTTGACGCTCTGTTCGACGGGGATCGTTTTCGCCCAGGGAAATGATCCAACGAACCAAACGCGACAGCGGGAGGCGACCAAAACTTCAGGTCAGGACACCAAGCCTCAAGATGTGAAGACTGTTCCTCCCGGTGAACGGCTGGAACCAGACGATGTGGCAAAACCGGCGGCAGACATTCCAGTTGAAGCGCAGGCCAATCGAGTCGAGCAAATTTCTGAAGAGGCGGCCATCGTTCCTTATTACAACAACTTCTTCAGTACCTATCGGCTTGGCCCGGAAGACATTATTTCGGTAACGGTTTTCGGTCACGATCGATATTCGAGATCCGGCATCACTGTTCCCCCGAGTGGCCGCATCTCCCTGGCGTTGATTCCTGGTGGACTCTTCGTAGTCGGCAAGACGGTCGATGAAGTGGCCGAACAGATCAAGAAGCGATACGACGAGTACATTATCGATCCGCAGGTTACCGTCTCGCTCGAAAAAGGACTTTCGTATCGCTACGCGATTATCGGCGACGTGGCCCAGCCCGGCATCCGCTTGATGAGTCGCCGCATGACGGTGACCGAAGCGATAAGTGAAGCGGGCGGAGTGTTGCCAACGGGCAACAAGAGCAAAGTTGTTGTCATGCGCCGGCAGCCGAGCGGCATGCTTTCTCCAATCGAAGTAAACGTCGCGGCGATTTACAAGGGACGTGCTCCGGATACCACTTACCTGGTTCCCGGCGATCAGATTTTCGTGCCGGGCAACAAGTTGAAGACGTTCCAGAAGATCATGAGTTTCTCACCCATTGTCTCGTTCGCGCGGATATTTGCGGGCCTTCCTTTCTAAGAGTCTGGAGTCTGGAGTCTAGAGTCTGGAGTCAGAATCAGAAGTCAGAAGTCAGGAGCAGAAAGGTTGCTAGCATTCAAGACTCGCGACTCGCGACTCCAGACTCCAGACTCCTGACTCCAGACTCCAGACTCATAGAGCTGCGCGTGGTATGAAGATCGACAACCGACAATTTGCAATTGACAGTTGGGAATCCCGCCGCTGGCTGCCCCTGCTTCCTGCTCCTGCCTGGTGCCTCCTGCTTCTGCTCCTGATTCCTTTATTCGCCTCCACTACCGTCGCGCAGACTGGGGCCTGGGCCCCGCAACACACCGGCACTCTCGCATGGCTCCACTCGGTTTTCTTCCTCGATCGAGACCGGGGCTGGGCAGTGGGCAGCAAAGGAATGCTGCTCGCTACCAAAGACGGCGGCAAAACCTGGACCGTCAGACCACGTCCCAGCGACGTTATCATTCGCGACATCTATTTTTCTGACGAGCTCAAGGGTTGGATAGTCTGCGAAAAAAACATCTACGAATTAAAAGGAAACGAAGAACCACGCACCTATCTCATGAGCACCGAAGATGGCGGTAATCATTGGACGCGCGTTGACATCAAAGGTGTCGACCGGGATGCGCGCCTCGTGCGAGCGGTCTTCAGTCCCAAGGGGCGCGGATGGGCTTTTGGTGAAGGCGGCGCAGTTTTTACGAAGCAAGAACCGGATGCTGAATGGGTTGCGTTGCAGTCGCCTACGCGACATCTGCTGCTCGGCGGAACTTTCATCGACGACTATCGTGGCTGGCTGGTTGGCGCCGGAGCCACCATCATTCAAACCTCCGATGGCGGCGAAACCTGGTACACGTCGCAATTACCGGCCGCGAAGGGCATTCGTTTCAACGCAGCATCGTTCGTAGACAACCGAACTGGTTGGGCCGTGGGAAGTAACGGCACTGTGTATCACACAACAAACGGCGGTCGCACTTGGGCACCGCAAAACTCCGGGGTCTCGACTAATCTGCTTGACGTGAAATTTCTGAATGCCTCCGAAGGTTGGGCTGTCGGTACCGAAGGCACAGTGATTCACACTTCCGACGGTGGCCTTAATTGGACCACACAGTTGACCAGCACTAAGCATCCTTTGGAGCGCGTATTCTTCGTCGATCGAACTCGCGGGTGGGCCGTTGGGTTTGGCGGCACAATCCTAACCTATGTTCGTGCCGAACGGCCCCGTTTGCAGCCCTGATTACAAAGAGGAACTTGTAGTGAACCACCCTAATAAAGCGAAAGACACGGAGACACGGAGATGCGGAGACTCGGGGTCAGCGCGGTGTCCGGGCGTCCCCGCGTCCCCGCGTCTCTCCGTCTCCCCGTCTCCGTGTCCCCGTGTCCTTTTCCCGTGTCCCCGTGTCCTTTTCACGATCGCCTTGCTCGGCGCGTTTCTCTTTTTTGCGCCTGCTGCGGTCGCGCAGCATGCTGAGGAGTCCTCCGATCTTCAGACGCTACGTCAAGAGATTGCCGCACAGACTAGTGACTACGAGCGAGCTCGGCTCCAACTGAAACTCGTCGATCTTCTCGTTAATAAGGGAATGCAGCAGCAGGCGATCGCTGAGCTCCAAGCGTTCAGTTTGGAAGAGCGTTTCAATCCAGCAGGTTTCTACAATATCGCGAATGCGCAGGCGCGCCTGGGCGATTCAGAGGGAGCCGTCAAGACTTATCGCAAGGCTATCGAGCAGCGGAAAGGTCGCTATTCACGCGCCTTCAACAATCTCGGGGTGGTGTTGATGCGACTCGGACATTGGGACGAGGCATACGACGCTTTGGTCGCGGCTTTGCGCCTCGAAAGCTTTGGCTATGCCGAAGCCAGCTACAATCTGGGCCGGCTCTACGCAACGCGGGGCGAGACGGACCTGGCCATTCGCGAATGGCGTCGCGCGCTCGCGATCCAACCCGACCATTCTGCGGCCGCCAAAGCGATCACGGCAGCCGGCAGCATGGGGAAAATCACCGTCATACCTCGAACTGCAGGCACGACTGCAGAGCCTACCGGCAATGAAACGCGCTCCCGTCTGAAGTCGGGGAAGCCTTTTGAAGTCGATCCGGAAACCTACAACTTTCTGCAGCGTGCGCGTACGGCTCGCGAGCACGGACGTCATGCGGATGCCATTGACCAATACCGTCGCGTGATCGCGCGCATGGGTGGTTACTTCGCGCCCGCAAATCTGGAGCTCAGCTACTCGCTGATTGCCCTGAAGCGGAATGACGAAGCCATGGCCAGCTTGCTACCTGTGTCTTTGAAAGACGGTGAGCGTTTTCCCATCAGCTATTACCATGTAGCGCGCATTTATGAGCTTCGTGGCGAACTGAAGCTGGCGGAAGAGAACTTTAGTCGCGCCGCTGCGGCTTATGGCGACAACAATTCACAATTCCTTTTGGATCTTTCGCGTGTGCGGGAAAGGCTTGGCAATCCAACGGGCGCTCTGGAGAGTTTGGAAAAGTATTTGGAGATCGCGAATCGCCAGGGACATAAGCCAACCTGGTCAACTGAACGTCTCGCGACCCTAAGGCTCAAAGCAAACCAACCTAAGTGATGAGTGATAAGTGATAAGTGATAAGGTCCAATGCCAATCCAAAGTCCAAAGTCTAAAAACAGCCACGCCATCTCAGACGGGCTGACGTTGGACCTTATCACTTATCACTCATCACTTATCACTTCCTTTTAGGAGTACGCCAATGGCATACCGGTTCACCCTGGCCATACTTATGGTCCTGACTCTCGGTGGCGTTTGTTTCTCGCAAACACCCGCAAGCTCACCTCGTAAACCCCGACCGCAAATGACTAATGCTCAGCTCGAGCAGCACTTGGCGACCATTGAGCGAAAGTTTTGGGAGGGGTGGGCCAAAGGCGATGTGAAGCCTTTCCAGGAGTACATCGCGCCTGATGCGATCATGGTGGGTGAGAACGGAACGTTCGACAAACAATGGATACTCAAAGCCATTGCAGCCGGCGGCTGCGAAGTGCGTTCATACGATCTTACCGACTTGAAGTTGCTGAAAATGAGTGGCGACACGGCTGTACTCACTTACCGTGGGACCCAGGATGCGACTTGTGGTGGCGAAGTCGCGCCGAAGACAGTTTGGATAAGTTCAGTGTTCGTTCGCCGCCGGGGCAAGTGGCTCGCAGTGGCCCACCAGGAAACTGCCGCCAGACAGTAATCGCAGATTACACAGATTCATTCACTGAATAAGAACTACTAACGTCTGCAAGCATGGAGGCCTGCGGGCATGCTCCCCCACCTGGAGCGGGCGCTGAGATATGCGTGCAAATCCAATTCGCAGGTTGGGAAGGGGCAAGCGAAGCGCGCGCCCGCTCTTTTTATGGTGTTGTCTCCTCCTGTTCTGTTTCTGAATCTGCGGAATCTGCCGATTCTTGTTTAGGACGCATGTGTGGAAAGAGGATCACATCACGAATTGAGTGTTGGTTCGTCAGCAGCATAACGAAACGATCGATCCCAATACCGATACCAGCCGCGGGTGGCATCCCATACGCTAGCGCCCGAATGTAGTCTTCATCCATCACCATTGCTTCTTCGTCGCCGCGCTCGCGCTGCTTCATTTGATCGTTAAAGCGGTCGTATTGCTCGCGCGGATCATTCAACTCTGAGAAGCCATTCGCGCTCTCTATTCCAGCAATAAACAGCTCGAACCGCTCTGCTACCGCAGGATTGGAAGGCGAAGCCTTCGACAGGGGCGAAATAGGCTTTGGAAAGTCAGTTATGAATGTTGGTTGAATGAGATTGTATTCGACATGTTCATCGAACAGCTCAACCAGATTGTTATCGGTAATCGTCACGTTGCCGGCATGCGCAGCAACGGCATCTTTCATGCTGAGCCGCTGGAACCGTTGCGACATATCGACGTCGTAGTCTCCATAGCGCACATGAGTATGACCCAACACCTTGAAGACGGTCGCGCGGATCATGTCTTCGCACAAATCCATCATCTGGTTCACATCCGCATAAGCCCAGTAAAACTCCAGCATCGTAAACTCAGGATTGTGAACGCGATCAATCCCTTCATTACGAAAGTTGCGATTCAACTCGTAGACTTTCTCGAAACCGCCCACTAACAAACGCTTTAAGTAAAGCTCCGGCGCAATGCGAGCATAGAGAGAAATCCCGAGCGCGTTGTGGTAAGTCTCAAAGGGTTTTGCAGCCGCTCCCGTCGCTTTGGAAGTCAACATAGGAGTTTCGACTTCTATGTAGCCGTGATTCTCGAGGAAGTGTCGCATCTCTCGAATGATTGCAGAGCGCCTTTCGAAGACCTCACGCGGAGTCAGCGCTTGCTTATCTTCCACGTTTTCCAACTTGAGACTGCCGGCTATCAAATCAGCGTAGCGTTGGCGCTGCCGAATCTCCGGATCGTGTATGCCGTGCATTTTGTCGGGCATTGGCAACAGAGCCTTAGATAGAAACTGCAAGGCCAGCACATGCACCGATAACTCTCCCGTTTTAGTTACAAACAGGTACCCTTCGACACCAATAAAATCGCCATGATCGAGTAGCTCGAACACTTCCCAGCCTTTGCCTTCATCTTCGATCACGTGGCGGGTGTCATTGCTGACGGCTTTAGCGTCCGCCTTACGAATGTAGATTTGCAATCGCGAGACGCCGTCTGAAAGATGTACGAACGCGGCCTTACCCATGACGCGCGGCGGCGTAGCTATGCGGCCGGCTAGACGTACGATTATCTTATTGAGTTGCTGATTGGAGAGCTCAATCTCTTCCGCGGCGGGGCGTGCACCTTCAACAATCTTGGGTTCAAACTCTCGGAACTTCGCGAGGATTGAGGTGATGGTGTCTTCGCGTCCTGCTTCGACTATTTGGCTGCGCTCGAATTTGTTGGGATATGCGTTGCCGATGATGCGACGCAAGGCTTCCAGATGGTCCTGTCGGGCGCGTGTCTGATCGTTCTCTTCGATGAATGGTATGGACAACTCGATCACTCCAAGGCAAAAGGCTGATTATAGGGAGCGATCTAGATGAGAGCAAATTTTGTAGCTCTAAAGTCGATTGAGGTGAGAAGTAAAGCGCGGGCGCGCTTCGCTTGCCCCCTTCCCAACCTGCAAATTGCTCTTTCGGCTGATTATCTCGGAGCCGGTCTTCGATCTCATGATAGATTTAACTCCAATGGCGGGGCAGATTCTCAGTCACGAAGATCTGATACAAGAACGGGCGCGGCTGAAAGCCGAAGGCAAGACTGTGGTGTTTACCAATGGCGTCTTTGATCTATTGCATGTGGGGCATGTGAGATACCTGGCCCAGGCGCGCGGCATGGGTGACGCGCTCATAGTCGCGATCAACAGCGACCGCAGCGTACGCGAGCTGAAAGGCAATGACCGGCCCGTTATCGTCGAACACGAGCGTGCAGAGATCATTGCCGCTCTACGACCAGTAAACTACGTAACGATCTTTGACGATGTCTCGCCGCGCTCACTCATCACTAAATTGTTACCGGATGTGTTGGTAAAAGGAGGTGATTATGCGCCGGATGAGATTCACGGTGGAGGGGAGATATTGGCGGTCGGCGGGAAAGTAGTTTCTCTTCCATTCATAGATGGCGCGTCGACGACCGCAATGATAGAACGGATGCGGTCCGCCAAATGAACCGATATAAGACCAATAAGACCTATCCGACCAATTGTTAGCTTTGCCGTTCGGCTTCTTCCATCTTCTTCCTCAAGCTCAACGGTCTCATGTCCGTCCAAACTTCCTTGATGTATTCCAAACACTCAGCTTTCGTTCCCGTCTTCCCCGCGTCGTTCCAGCCGAGCGCGTTCTCCCGATCAGCCGGCCAGATTGAATACTGCTCCTCATGGTTTACGACAACTTTATAAATTGTAGTGTCTTCGCGTTCTTCACTCACGATTCATTCGCCTTTCGTCTTCTCGGTTGATGCTGAAGCGTAATCCGGAATCTCGAACTTGAGTACATTCTTGCAAAAGTCTATCCATTCAGGTGTGACATTGTCGAAGATCACATTCTCATCGATGAATATCCCATCCGTTACAACAAGATTTTCGTGGAGGTAAAGAAAATTGTCGTCAGTCAAATTCCGGGCGGCGCCATTCTCCTGCCTGGCATTCGCAGAATTTTCCTTCCACCCGCCGAACTTTCTAAAGCTCGGAATCATGTAGGCCTTGCAGTACCGTCCCGTCTTCGCCATCACACACCTCGCTGATAGCTTTATAAACAAAAAATCTTTTTGCGTAAATCTGTAGCTTTAGACCTTTCCTCCGATCTATTGCTAAAATGTTGACTGAATTGGACGTTCGAGGGTTGTGACCCCCACGCCCTCCTCATTCCTGATAGTCAGAGTGTTGAATCCGACTTCAATGGTTAAGCAATCTAAAATTGGTTCGGCCCCTGTCTCGTTTGTGCAGGAACGTCTTTGGTTTCTCGACCAAATTAACCCGGGCGATGTGTCAGCGAACATTTCCCGCGCCATCAGGATTAGGGGTGCTCTGAATCGCGATCTGTTGCAGCAATCATTGCAAGCACTCATCAGGCGGCACGAGTCACTGCGAACAACGTTTGCTATCAACCAGCTTCATGCCGTGAAAGACAGCAAACCGGTGCAGTTGGTAGCGACAAACAGCTGGGTTGGGATTCAGTTTATCGATCTTTCTCTAGAGCCTGAGGTTGAGATTAAGGCGCGAGATTTAGCAAAAAGCTCGGCACAGACCCCCTTCGACCTCACGCTCGGACCACTTCTGCGCGCGACTCTGTTGAGACTTAATGAACGCGAACACGTTTTGCTGTTAAGCCTCCACCGCATTGTCTGTGACGATCGGTCTCTAGAGATTCTGACGGACGAGCTGTGGGCTGCTTATGGCGCCTTCGTAAAAGAAGAGCCGTGGGCAATCGCTACGTTGCAGTTTCAATACGAGGAATACGCACTTTGGCAGCGTCAATTGACCGAAGAGGAAACTTTCCAGCCGTCGCTGGGCTTCTGGCGCGCAAAGGTGCAAGGCGCCCCGTCGGTCATCGAACTCCCTACAGATCGTCCCAGACCACCCGTGCAAACCTGGCATGGTCAGTCGGTCTTGCTTGAGTTGGATAACAATCTGCTTGAAAAACTTCGCTCGATCGCGTCTAGCCAAAATGCAACGCTCGCGACCGTGTTGTTGGCTGCTCTTAGAATCGTACTTGCCCGCTATAGCAGGCAGCAGGATTTGATAATCGGCACCGTAGTTGCTAATCGAGATTCTTCAGAAACGAAAGAGGTGATTGGCCCGCTGTCAAACCTGTTGAGCCTCCGTTCCAGCGTCTCGGGTGATCTCACCTTTCTCGAATTGCTTCGTCGCGAGCAAAAGATTGCCGTCGAAGCGCACGCGAATCGCTTTGTGCCTTTCGAAAAGCTGCTCGATGAGCTGACGCTGGAGCGTAGCCTCGGCCACACTCCCGTGTTTCAGGTGACGTTCAACCTGAAGGAAGTCCCTACGGACCGTACCGAAGTTGGGGGATTGCAGCTCGAACGTTATGAGTTCGATGAGGATATCGTCGGATACGACTTAATGGTTGATGCTTATGAGGATCCGAATAGGCTCGTTTGCCGTTTCCGCTACAGCACGGATCTATTCGATCGCACGACCATCGAACGCTTGACACGGCATTTCGAAAATCTATTGGAAGGAGTTGTCACAAATCCGACTAAGAAAGTGTCTGCTCTGCTGTTGCTGACCGAATCAGAGCAAAGGCAGATTCTGGTTGAATGGAACAACACAGAAAGAAAATTCGATCAGCCGCGAAATGTCATTGAGCTGTTTGAGCGACAAGCGGCATCAACTCCATCAGCGGTTGCCGTAACTTTTGAAAATCAACACCTGACCTACGCAGAACTAAACGCTCGGGCAAATCAGTTAGCAAGACACCTGCGTTCGCTCGGCGTTAGATCTGAGACGGTAGTTGGTATCTGTCTCGAGCGTTCTTTGGAGATGATCATCGGGTTGCTCGGCATCCTCAAAGTCGGCGGCGCCTACTTGCCGCTGGATCCAGATCTGCCCAAGGAACGGTTGTCTTTCATGATCGAGGACGCGGGTGTACGTGCAGTGGTGACTGAATCGCGGTTGAGCAAAGAATTGCCTCTGCACCAGGCGAAGATCGTTGCCGTCGACGAAGATCAAGAAGACATTTCGTTACAGAGCACTGAAAACCTGGATAGTGCTGTCATAGACGAAAGTCTTGCCTATGTGATCTACACCTCAGGCTCGACCGGAAAGCCCAAAGGTGTGCAGGTGCCTCATTCCGCTCTCGCTAATTTCCTGAACTCTATGAGAGAGCAGCCCGGGATATCAGCACCGGACGCTCTCTTGTCCGTGACTACGCTTTCATTCGATATCGCCGGCCTCGAGATTTACCTGCCGTTAACCGTAGGAGCTCGATTAGTAGTCGCCAGTCGAAATGAGACGAACGATGGTGAGGCTTTGGCCCGGCTCATTAGCCAATGTGGCGCCACTCTTATGCAAGGCACGCCCGCGACGTGGAGACTGTTAATCGAATCGGGTTGGAAGGGAGAAGCGAAGCTGCGGATACTCTGCGGCGGCGAGGCCCTACCAAAGGATTTAGCGAATCAATTGCTGGAAAGAGGCGCTGAACTTTGGAATCTGTATGGTCCTACTGAAACAACTATCTGGTCCACCCTCAAACAGATCTCCGCTCCAGTTGATGAGATAACAATCGGTAAACCGATCGCGAACACTCAGATCTACATACTCGATCAACAG
>DATEDU010000289.1:0-5968 GCA_035281525.1 Pyrinomonadaceae bacterium
AACCCCAGTTTGATGCTGCGGTCACAGTACCTTCATAAGTTGTTTGACCGATTAGAACTGCGTCACGGCCATGCCGCTCGCGTACGAGTTGTCCTACGTTCCACTCGCTCTCTCTGTGCATGTAGGTCGCGCGCGCATCACCTAAATGGGAATTGTGTTCCCACACCACGATCTTTGGTTGGACTGTCTGATTACGCAGATAGGTAAGCAGAGACTCCAGTGTTTCTGCCATGTGAAGATCGCGCAGGTTCCATGAAGACACACGGCCACGAAACATCGAGCGGTAATATTGTTCTGCATTGATAATCAGTCGCGCATTCTGCTCCGCGTAGAAATAATCATCCGGTGAAACTCGTCCATCACGACGTGCATACTCCGTTGCGCGATGATGCAATTCAACCAGCTGAGATACGACTTCTTCTTCGCACGACTCGGACAATCCAAGGCCGGTGGCATACCCATATGCCTGTTCGTCTTTGCCAAAATGATCAAAACATGCGTACCTCGCACGCGCGCGCGAAGCAGCCTCCGGATCAATTTTGTCGAGATAAGTGAGGACGGCTTCTATTGATGTGTGAAGGCTGTAGAGGTCTAATCCATAAAAACCAACCCTGGATGCGCCAGGCGGCAGCTCGTCGTTATGAGTCCTTAACCAGCCAACGAAATCAAGCACGTCGGCGTTGCGCCACATCCACGACGGAAATCTCTTGAAACCTCCGAGCGCTTCAACTGCGTCGGCATCGACGCTTGCGCCGCGCACATACCGATTGACTCGATAAGCGTCGGGCCAATCAGCTTCGACGGCAACGGCCGTAAACCCTTTTTCTCTAATGAGCCGCTTGGTGATCTGAGCTCGCTCCCGATAAAACTCATGCGTTCCATGTGTCGCCTCTCCAATCAACACGAGTGGAGAGTCTCCAATCATGTTCACCAGGGGATCATAGTCTTCAACTTCACCAACCAAAGGGTGAGCAGCCTCATGTACAACGTCTGTCAATAAAACTGCACTCTCGATCATTGCCTTGCTCCTCAGTTGCTAAGTTTGAGGTTTTATCAGGCAACACGCTGACTTTGGCTCGAAGTCACACGCTCCAGCAATTGCTGAACTTCCTCATCTGATGTTTGTTCAAAATCTCTATACCAGAGCCCAACTCCATCAAACGGTTCTGGTGTAATGGCACAGACACACATAGTGTCGACTTCTTTACCGAACGACTCACAAGTCTCACGAGCACCAACAGGAACGGCAACTATGATTTTCTCGGGCTGCTGCTGCCTCAAAGCGCGCACTGCGGCACGCATGGTTGATCCAGTTGCCATGCCGTCGTCGACGATGATCACCGTGCGGGCGCGCGCGTCGAGGGCGGGCCGTGTGCCGCGGTAGAGCCGCTCGCGTCTTTGCAGCTCACGTTCTTCGCGGGCCGCAACTAAATCGATTACGTCGTTTGAGATGTCGAGGTAATCCACTACGCGCGGGTTTAGAATGCGTATACCGCCCGTTGCGATCGCGCCCATTGCGAGTTCGTCGTAACCGGGTACACCGAGCTTTCGCACTACAAAAATATCCAGAGGGACCTGAAGTGTCTGGGCCACCTCATAAGCGACCGGCACGCCGCCGCGTGGTAGGGCTAGTACGATAACGTTCGGATTGTTTGCATATTCGGCCAGCTTTTGGGCCAGGAAACGGCCGGCTTCCGATCTGTTCTTAAAAAACTTAGTAATCATGTTGCCTCCGACTTCATGAGGCCCTTCGGGTTCTCAAGCGATTAAAACAGGCTCGGACACGTTTTTAGTGTTCTCTTCGCCAACTAACTCGAGCTAGCTTGTTCTCGTGCGAAAAGTCGTAATGCACTGAGCCACCGAAGGCTTTTTCAAGAGCGTGTCCTAATCGCTGGGCCAGGTGCTCTGTCGTTGTGCTGACTGTGAGCTGGTGTTCTTCGCCTTCTTTCCATTCGAGAATACGAGCCAGCGGATTGTCTTCAGCCGCCCGCTCAGCTTCATTTTGCAGGAGCGGTCTTATCTCTTTCTGATGCTCAACAAAAAAAGCACCATCAAGAAAGACAAAGCCCCGCGGTTCGCCTGCACGTTTCTGTTTGCACGCTGGACAAACTGTCGTCTTTGCGGGACGCCAGTGTTCGTGTTTCTTATTCCCTGCGCGTAAATCAGGCGGGCTCCAGCGACGGTTCACATACACAGCTCTACAGTCGCTGCAGACTCCCGGCTCCTTGATGGCTCGCTGTGTCCGATGACGGCCGGCTTCATGGTCAACCCGTTTTGTAAAAGTCGCACTTGTAAAAGGTTTTTTGCTACGCACGTCTCATCCTTTTCCTGCCAATCAGGAATCGTATCTGATCAGCGAATACGCAATGTATGTGCCTGCGCCTCTCATGAAATGAGGCAGTGAAATCGCCGTTACCAGCCGCTTTGCGAGAACCCTTCAAACTTGATCGCGACCTTTCACCAGCAGCTGCGTAAGTTTCCCCAGATGGATCGAGTTGATCCGTTAAAACTGGCTTCCGGCAGACCGTGAAGAGAGTTTTAGAAGCGGAATGATTGTTGCCCTGTTATTCATATTAAGAAAGTGTGGCCCAAGATGTTTATCCATGAAATGAATGAATTTCAGTGTCAGAAGGCCTTGGAACAAGCCAGTATCGGCAGATTGGCCTGCTCAAAAGACAATCAGCCCTACGTGGTGCCAATTTATTTCTCGTTCGATGGTAGGCACATTTACGGATTCACTACGTTGGGACAGAAGGTTGAGTGGATGCGTGCCAATCCGAAGGTATGTCTGGAAATTGAGGAAGAAAAGAGTCACGACCGATGGACGAGCGTGATTGTCTATGGACGTTATGAGGAGCTACCCGACGAGCCCGAGTTTGGCGCAGCCCGAGTCGCAGCCCATGAAGTGCTACAGAAGAGAGCAATGTGGTGGGAGCCTGCTTATGTAGGCACCAACCATTTTGATCTCCCTCATTCCTTGATGCCGATCTTTTATCGCATTCACATAGAGCGCATTACTGGCCGTCGAGCGACAAAGAATCGAGAGAATGGGATTTCTGAGGAGAGGAAAGACAAAACCACTTGGTTCGACAAGATCTTCCATCGGGTTCGGTCAATGGATAAGGGTTCACCTATACAGTGATTTCGTTTGAAACTGGAACCGGCACGCTTGCATTGGCATCAGGCTGTTCGCCCAAAATCAAATAGATCTCGTGCGGCTGTTTGTCATCAACCAGCGGTATCATCTGCTGCTTAACTACCGCTCTTATAGAAAAAACGGATGGCTGCTCAACTATGGCACAGTCATCCGTCGTCGTAGTTGGACCACTTACAATGCGAACTACGCCGAAGTCGTCCTTCAAGGTCTTTCGCCCAGTCGGTCCCACACGATTCCAATGGGAAACAAGCCTGGCAATCCCTGTACATGGATGCGAGTTACTCAGGCTTCAATTCAATAACTTTGACCGTCACCTTCTCGCGCTTTTTTGTTCCTCTCGCCTCTCTAAACAGCGCCTCCTCTTCTTCCGTCTTGCCCAACTGGCGTCCTGTTGTTTCGCCCTGGACCCACAGCTCCGACAGGAAGTACTGGTTACCGTATCTATTGAAGATCAGTTTTCCAGTTGTCGATGGCTTTTTGCCTTGCACATCGTGTGTGCAAATCATTTCTATGGGGCGATTGTTTTCAGTTGCAATTAAAACAACACGGGGGTTTGCGCTGGTTACAGGCCGCACCTTGTACTTGCCCGCCGGCAGTTGCTCCTGGCAGACAGTGAAGCTAAACGGGATATTAGCCACAAGTTCCTGGCTTGTTTGGGCGACCACGTTTGTCGCCAATAACATCCCGAAGACTAAAACGAATGGAAAAGTCTTCCGACTCATACGTACCTCCTTCACCAAAACTCAGACTGGTACAAATGTTTTTAGCTGTGCTTCTTAATCGGCAACCTGCATGCCGTCGTAAAAGATCAAATTAGTTAATGTTTTGGAGGATATTCGCCAAGGTTCGCCCTCGCGGTGAGGAATTTTTCGCAGCGCGGCGATCGGTTAGTTCAAGCTCTGCTATTGTGAACTGGTTCTTAGGCACAGCTTCACGCGCCACCTATCAGTTCTGAGTTCGAATTGTCTCAACACGGGCGCCATCACTAATTTGATTTGATGGATGAATGATGACTTCTGCGCCTTCTTCCAGCCCACGCTTGATCTCTGCTTCAAACGGCGTGCGATGATCAACTTCGACATCGCGGAGGGTGGCCCTCCCATTCTCTGCCACGAACAGACTCCAATGTTCGCCACGACGAAACAGAGCACTCACTGGCACCCGCAACACATTGTCACCTTCCCAGGTGACAATACGACCTTCGACACGATAGCCGTCGCCTACCGAGACTACGCTTTCTGCCAGATCGGCAACGACGTTCACGCGCTGCTCCTCAATGCCCAGGGCAGATACTTTGGTGAAAGCGGACGGCTCGATCAATCTAACGTGGGCCTCTAATGTGCCTGGTCCACCCCAATCTTCAATTAACACGAGCGCGCCGGAGCTAACTTTGACGGCGTCCGTAGATAACAGCTCGATTACTATTTCGAGGTTTGAGGGATTGCTGACCTCGACTAAGGGTGTGCCGCCAACAACTACTCGTTCGCTCTCTTCCAGCACCCGCAACACCTTACCGCGTGTTGGCGCCTGAACCTTTACAGTCGCGCCTGAACTTCTCCTGCCAGTACTGTCGATCGCGATCAAAGCAGCGCGCGCCACTTCAACCCCGTGTGCTGCGCTTTCGGCTTTCGATTTTGCGGCCTGGTATTCACGCAAGCTCGTAGCAAGGAGGGTTTGAGCTCGTTCCACTTCCTGCCTGGAAATAACACCACTGCGCGCCAGACTCTCACAGCGTTCGAGATCTCGTTTCGCTTGCTCGTAGATCGACCAGTTCCGTTCAACTAGCCGATCGGCTTCAAACTTGGCGTCTTCAGCCGCATTGACTCGACCGACGGCTTCTGCTCGTTGACGCGGATCCAAAGGAGCCAGAGGCAACGGTTCGATTACCGCCAGCAACTGGCCCTGCTCAACAGCATCACCTCGTCGCAGAGCGATCCTGCGCAGCCGCCCGCTAACCGGTGTCGCAACAGTATAGCGATCACGCACGCGCGTCTTCCCTTCACCATCAACCGTAACCCGCATCGGCCCCCGCGTTGCTTTAGCAACATCGACTCTGATTGGTGTCGGGCGCAGCCACTTAGTCAGCAGGACCACAACAACAACCGCAATAAAGATGAGAATTAGTGTATTTAAGATTCGTTTCATCGAACTTTCACTCCCGCGTCTTCAACACGGCAACCAAATCCAGATGCCGCAGCCGCCAACGAATCAGATATCCGGAAAGAAAAGCCGATACCGCAACCACGAGAACCGCGAGCAAACAAGTTCTGGCGCTGACATAAAGTGGAAAGCGAATTATCTCGGTATCGATAGCGATCGTAATCAACCCCGCGATTACATAGCCCAGACCTAGACCAAGAGGTATGGCAATGAAGGTCAGAATCGCTTGTTCGCCCAGCAACATGAACCCGATTTCCCCGCGCGTAAAGCCCAGAACGCGTAAAGACGCAAGCTCGTGGCCGCGCTCTGATAACGCGATTCGCGCACCGTTATAGACCATGCCGAAAACAATAATTACGGCGAACCCGATAAGAATTCCGGTCGACACGTTGATGGTTTTGGCAATTGTGTCGTTGAAGCTCGCCAGGGCGACTGCCGGGATTGAGACTGCGCTCACTGCCGGCGTTTGTTTTAGTTGAGCATACAACTTCGGAATTGCAGGTGAATCCACCATCAGGAAAGCGCCGCTTGTCGTCTCACCTTCCTCCATTAATCGATTCAAGGCGCGTACGTCCATATAGGCAGACAGACCCACCAGTTCGTCGACCGTTGCCACCATCTGAACATCCCGCACGTGGCGAGCGCCTTCCA
>DATEDU010000290.1:0-12902 GCA_035281525.1 Pyrinomonadaceae bacterium
CGTGAGGACTCGATTAGAAAATCCTGTTCGGTAAGTGAAAATGCCGGTGAAGAAGTAGAGAAGGCCAAAACCGATTATTCCGATTCCGGTGATAATCGCAGAAGAGGGGGTTGGGCTTTTTCCCATTTTGGTCGGGGCGAGAGGATTCGAACCTCCGACCTCTCGGTCCCAAACCGAGCGCACTACCAGGCTGTGCTACGCCCCGAAAACAGTGGATTGTAAGAGTCGGCGTGTGACGCGGTCAAGTTAGTTATCCACGAAGCGACATGAAAAATTCACGAATACCTGCAAGTGCCAGGGCGCGATGGCTAATCCTGTTCTTAATATCTGAAGCCAATTCACCAAAGGTAACGTCATATCCATCAGCAATGAAAATCGGATCGTAGCCAAACCCCGAATCACCTGCCGGCGCCATAGCTAACGTTCCTTTACATCTTCCTTCCGCGACATGCAGCACACGGCCGTTGGGCTCGACAATCGCCATCACACAAACAAACGTCGCGTCTCGCATCGAAGCATCGTCAATCTTCGACAACAGCAGTGTGACGCGATCCGAATCCGACGCGTGATCGCCTCCGAAACGCGCCGACCTCAACCCCGGCGCGCCGTCAAGCGCAGCGACCTCCAAACCTGAATCATCCCCTAATGTGCGAAGCCCTGTTTCGTGTGCATAGTAGCTAGCTTTAATGGTCGCGTTCTCTTCGTAAGATGAGCCTGATTCGAAGGGCGCTGGGACGTTCGGGAACCCGTCGAGGTCATGAAGGGTGAGATTCAAAGGCCGTAATACCTCCTGAATCTCTCGAACCTTGCCTTGATTCCGCGTCCCGATTAACAGATTTGTAGGGGACATAGTTACCATCCACAGATTACACAGATGACACAGATTTCATAAACACAAAACAACTTATGCTCATGACCATTTCACATCAAACCACCGCTTTATACGTTTCATGAAAATCTGTGTAATCTGTGTAATCTGCGGATAGATCATCGGGACGGAAACAGTAAGGGCAAAAGGCTTCCAAATTGCCCAAACGATGACTGCGTGCGTCGCTCGAGACCCAGCTCGCCTAAAGTCGTTTGCGTTACCGAATAGGGAAGTGAATCGAGCTTGCGAGAAAGCTGCTCAGCATCAGCTGGAGTGGCGGATCCATTCATGCGTCGAACAGCCTCCAAGAAACTCAACACTCGGTCATCATCCTGTGTAGCCGTTGCTACGCCCGCCGAACTGGAGTCGTGAACAAACTCGTCCAGCCGTTTTAGATCGGACTGTCGCGCAGCGTTCTGCGCTTCTGAAAGACAGATTCGCAACTCAGGCTCGACCCCAATCAGTACATTTCCGTTAACAAAGCTCGCTGCAGTGTCCTTGCCGGGAATACCCATAACCTCAGCCGGACCCTTTGGACCACCATTGGATTGTCCAAACAAAACCTGCCGCAAGGCCGCCTCGTCACGAACTGCACCTATCAACACTGACTTTTCAGATTCTCTGCGCAGCCGAGTTGTGATTAGTTCAGGTCCGACAGTCCGAAGGAAGTTGTTCGGGTCCTCAATGCCATATGAACTCAGGCCTGCCTTCAACACCGAAGTGAAAACTATCGTCGATAACGTGTCGAGCTGCGTAGACACGCCCGTCTGCACGGCCTGCCAAGTCGCAAATGGATCTTCAAACTTGTAAACGGTCACGGAATGCACATCATCCGGCACGACGTCCAAGACCGATGTTCTTTGCTGTCCTGCTTTAAAGAATGGACGGAGTCTTGAAACCAGATTGGGTGTCAACACAAACAAATATCGATCTTCAATCCCGCCGTTGGCAGGGCCCGAACTCCAACCAACACTCCCGAGCACCTTTGACGCGCCTGCTGCGATCAGCCGATCAAAGCGCAGGTCGCCTGGAGCGGTGCCCGTCACTAATGGAGCGGCGGCCGAGATCAACCGTCCCGAGTTAGCAGAGGATACGAATCCAAACGCGAGTGACTCCTCAGCCTTAAGAGTCGTGCGCATCTGCTGCAGTTCCTGATGGTTTTGTAAGTTGGGCCTCAGCCCTCGTTGAACGTCGAGACATGTTTGGACCGCCCGCTCGTTGTTGCCTACAATCACGAGACTGCCACTGATCGTCGCTACTATTTGTTTATTGTGGTCGGGAGCGCTCCAGACAATGAACTCCGTGTCAGAGACAGTGTGTCTCTGCAGAGTCGCACCTTGAATAGCGGTCGCTGCAAAGCGTCTCAGACCTTCTTCGACGACAGGACGAATGCGGCGTTCTGAGGTATGCGTCTCGAGTAATATTGCAGCCTCGGGCTTGATGGTGAGGCTCTCGTCTTTTTCCGTTGCGCCCAGCTCGAGCACAACAACCGCCACCTGCGCGCGCGCGAGAATCACAGTTGGCGTTGAACCAATGCCAGTCCATGTAATAAGTCGACGAAGCCAGCTGCCAGGCAGGGAACGATCGTTTATTCCGAGAAGAGGCCGAAACTCATTCCACGCAGTGGTGTTGACTATAGCTTCGCCGATATCAATGAAGTTGTTGCATTCGAGATAGACCAGGGCGTCGGAGGGCGCATAAGCTGCCATGTCGATTCTGCGAGGCCTGTTCCACCAAACCCACGCCGAAACGAGGAGCAGTATTATCAAGCCCACTAGCAGGAGCCGCTTGGCTAGAGTCATTCGCACGCATCGTATCAGGGGAGACTCCGTTGTTAAAGCAACTATTTTTGGGTTGCGGGTTTAGCCGTGCTGAGGTAATTTGAGCCGCAATGCCGTACCGCAAGTTATCGGCCCAACCTGAAGCCGAAGCCGCCTTCGAAGAATTTCTGTCCGAGCTTTACCAGGATTTGACAGAAGGGCGTCGCGATCCAAACGAAGTCGTTCGGGACACGCTTTACGAGATCTATCGTGGGGACGGGACTTCGCCAATCGAGAGTGCTGCCGCGCGTTCTCTGATCCATTCGTTTGATCCGAGGAACATTACTACCGAGCCGGAGCACTACGAGGAAATTGATGTACGTCTCTATGCCGAGCGAAAGCCGCTCATCTGGCTTTGGCAAATGTTCGACCGATCGCCGCTCGGCCAAAATGCTTTGTTAGCCCATCGCCTACATCGGATGCTGGCACCCCTCATCTTCAAGCGGGTTGGGGCAAACTTTAAGTGCTGGAACTTCGTCGAGTGGTCCTTCGGCTACAACCTGTCATTTGGCGACAACGTGGTCGTCCACCGGCACGTGCTGCTCGACGATCGGGGCGGGATCGAAATAGGCGATGATGTTTCGATTTCCGATTACGTGAACATCTACTCTCACAGCCACGATCTTTACGACATCTCGACGGTCTACAACCAAACAACCCGAATTGGCAATGGGGCACGGCTTACTTACCACTCGACGGTGCTTGCGGGCGTAACAGTGGGAGATCAGGCGATGATTGGCAGCGGCGCAGTCGTCACTAAAGACGTCGAACCGTACCATGTAGTCCTCGGAATCCCTGCCCGAACTGCCCGAGTCAAAGCCTCTGAGCACTTGGAGACCGCAGCCAATTCCGAATAGTAAAGCCGAGGATCGAACCTTGCGGAACTGGAATTCACACCGCTAAGTTCCAGAAATAGCAGGTAAATAGCTCCTTCCCACTCATTCAGAGGCCCGATTACTCCTGCAACTGCTTAGGTTAAACGCGGAAAATACTGGTTGACACACGTTATACCGTACGGTAATCTCGCTTGGTGACGAGGCTGCGACGGCCACGTCTGGCGCTCGCCAATACTCCTCGACCAGGATAAGTTTTCGAAAGCCCGCCCCTCTTTGGAAGCTGAACCACAAACACTCCCAGCAACGCATATTGTGCGTCTGCATATTTCGAAGGACCTGACCAATTGAAAATCGCCACCCCCCTACGCAGCTACAAATTGGTAAGCATACGCTTATCCAGAGCCCGAAAAGCTCGTGCCCGTATCCGTCGACTGAACCGAATGCGAACTGATGTGAGGACTAAATAGATATGTTCAAACAAGTCAAGAAAAACCTCGTTGGGCTTGATATTGGTTCCAGCTCGGTAAAGGCGGTGGAGCTAAACAGGAAGGGGAACAGTTACGAGTTGCTGAACCTCGGTTACGAACACCTTCAGCCTGACAGCGTCGTAGATGGCCAGATAATGGAGCTCAACGACGTCTCCAACGCCATCACGACGATTTTTAGCGAACATCAGATCAAGACGCAGAGGGTTGCGGCAGGAGTCAGTGGCCATTCAGTGATTGTAAAAAACATCGTGCTTCCTCAAATGACCGAGGAAGAGCTGCAGGAGTCTTTCAGCTGGCACGCCGAAGAGCACATCCCTTTCGACATCGCCGACGTGAACCTTGATTATCAACTTACCGGCCATTCTTCCGACGCGCTGCATGTTCTTTTGGCTGCGTGCAAGAGTGACAAGATCGCCAACATCAAACAGGCTATCCAGCTTGCGGGTAAACAACCCGTGGTGATCGACGTCGACGCCTTTGCTTTGCAGAACTGCTACGAGGTCAACTATCACCCGCAGCCCGGGCAAATCGTGGCGCTCCTCAACATTGGCGCTGCTACGATGAACATCAACATCCTAAACGGCTGCAGATCCGTTTTCGCCCGAGACGCTTCAGTCGGCGGAAGTCACTATACGAGCCTGCTACAAAAGGAACTGGGACTGACGTTTGAACAGGCTGAAGCTGTGAAACGCGGTCAACCACTTCCGGAAGGTGTCGAAGCGCGCCCGATAAAACCAATTATTGAAATGGTCTCCGACACGCTCGCTCTCGAGGTGCGGAAGACGATGGACTTCTACCGCACTACGGCTGAGAAGGGCGGCGAAGCTGTTCAGAAGATCCTGGTGGCAGGCGGTGGGTCAAAACTTCCGGGCCTGACGGAATATCTTTCGAAGCGATTCGAAATTCCGGTCGAGGTCTTCGATCCTTTCCGGCAGATTCAAGTGAACTCCCGAAAGTTTGATCCCGACTACATGCGAGAAATTCTTCCGGACATGGCTGTAGCTGTTGGTCTCGCGCTAAGAGGAGTTGAAGCGGCATGATCAAAATCAACTTATTGGAATCCGTTACGGATCGACCAAGCGGTGCGGCCATGGTCGAGGACAAGGTCACTAGTCCGGCCGTTCAGATGATCTTAATGGCACTGACGGTGTTCGGGCTGTTGCTGGTAGGCGCCGGCTATGACTACTTCAGCGCTAACTCGGCGTACGCCACAGCTGAGCAGGAGCTTCAAAAGCAGAAACGCATCAATCAACAGATGATTGCGGTGAACAAGGAGCAGGAAGAAGTCGCTCAGAAGACGAAAGCAATTCAGGACCGAATCGATGCAATCAAGAAGCTCCGCGAGTCACAGCAGGGACCAGGTTCGGTCTTGCGTGAGGTTAAAGTGCGCTTTGACAGCGTCCCCGGACTGTACCTCAACAGCATTGAACAAAAAGACGGTGAGCTGACAATCAAAGGTTTGTCGCCGAATGAAGCTTCAGTCACAAAATTCGGTCAGAGCCTCGAGTTCTCGTCAGGGATGTTCAGCAACCTGCACATCGAAACCCAGCGCGAACTGGCGAAGCTGAGCGGCCCCACGCCAGCGGGTGAAAGCATACTACCTAATCCGGAAGTAGTCAGCTTCACTGTCAAATGTCATTACGGCCCGTCGAAACCTCTTTCGCAGGCATCTGCGAACAAACCCGCCGATCAGGTTGCGATGAAGAAGTAATTGGAAAGGCGGCAACAGAACCGTTTGCGGTAGCCAACGGATCCTTGCTCAACTCGAGGGATAAGGAATCAACGACATGAGAATTGGTAACGTTCAAGCGCTGCCGTGGTACTTGCGGTTAACCGTGTTCGTCGTGGTAGCCGGACTAATGTACGCCGGCTTCTGGTACTTCGTGACCAAAGGCACGCGAGCCGAGACCGCTGCGCTCAACGATGAGATTCAGAAGCTCCTCCCAAAAAACGCGCAAGCCCAAATCGCATCCCAACGACTCAACGAATTTCGTGCGATGTACGCTGCCCGACAGGAAGAGTACGACGAGTTGAAGGCTCTCTTACCCGAACAGCGCGAGCTGACGATGGTGTTGCAAGGCGTCCAGGATCGTGCGCGCAACAACGGACTCGTGCTTAGGAAGTTCACGCCCAAGGAAGACCTGATGCAGGACACTTACAGCGGTAAGAAGATTGAAGTGAGCGTGACGAGCTCATTCGCGTCATTGCGTGCGTTCTTCGAACAAATCGCTCAGTATCAACGCATCGTGTCGATCACCAACTTTGAACTCAAGCAGCTCGACAAGCAGTCTGCAACGCAGACCGTCGATGCCAGGTTCGATCTGACCGCCTACTACGTGGCGGCGGAGAAATTGCAGAAAGCTCCTCCTGCTCCAGCTCCAGCAGGTGGCCAGGCCCAAACGCCGCCCGCGAAATAGCTTAAGAACACGAAGCAGCAAGGATAAAGACTATGATCGACTACACAAAGACAATCAGGTACGGAATGGTGCTTTTCGTTCTGACGCTCCTAACCGTCGTTGCGCCGAGCTCGCGCACATATGCGCAGGAGAGCGAGGAAGCCAAGCCTGCCAACACAAAGACCAGCACGAAGCCTGTTCGCGACGGTGGTCGTGATCCTTTTAGAAAGTACGAACCTAAAGTCGTCGTGAAGCGACTCCCGGGCCAGGCCGCGATCCCGTCGATACAGGAGCGGATTGCTCAATACAAAGCGCAGAAGTTAGCGGCTATGAACGCGCGTATGGCTGCGCCTAAGCCGACCACTGCATTGTTACTTAACGAAATTCAGGTAATTGGAATTTCTCGATCGCCGCGTGGCTATGCTGCGATTGTCGAGGCTACGCCGATCAAGTTGTCTTACGTTATTTACCCTGGAGAGCGACTCTATGATGGCCAGTTAGTGGCCATCGAAGAGAACCGTCTCATCTTTCGTCGCGAAATAGTCTATCTCGATGGACGTCGTGAACGTACTGTCGAGATCAAACCGTTGCGGCAGGCCAACTCTGCCGACATGATGTCCGCCGCTCAGGCGACACCCGCCACTCCGCCGGTGGTCGATGCCGGGAAAAACTCGGAACAGCCAGCCGGACCTTCGAAACCGTGAAGTTCGAGGATTGACAATCAACCCTGAGGACATGCCGCATGTGCGGCGCGCGCTTAAGTTGCAGCAGCAAAATGAGCGTAGTGCGTGGTGGCACCGTCCCGTAAAAAACTTCCCTTAAGGAGGGAAAAATGTCCTATCAGACGCGAACTAGTAAAGCCAAACTGAGGACTGCGCTCGTCCTGCTGTCTTTGTGCCTTTGCGGCATCAATGGTTTGGCTGCAACAAGCAACTCTCTGGCCTCAGTCGATATCACCCACGCGAAGCAGTCGCAACAGCAACAAGCGGCAGCTCCATCGCCGACTCCCAAGCCAGTGCAATCGGACCAGGGACGGCAGTACGGCCAGCCAGGCTTCATCGGTGAACCGATCAACCTGAATGTCGTGAATGCAGATGTGCGCGACATCCTCAATTACATCACCGAGCAATACGGCGTTAATTTTGTGATCGACTCATCCGTTGGCGCCGTGCCAGTGACCGTAAATGTTCAGGACGTGCCTTGGAACATTGCTCTCGAGGCGATTCTCAAGGCAAATCGGCTGGGCATTGAAACAAGCGACAGCATCCTTCGCGTTGCGACGATCGACGTCCTGGCTAAGGAAGCTGAAACACAGAGAGTTATCAACGACTCGCGACTGGACGCTTCGCCGTTGGTTACGGAATTCATTCGACTGAACTACGCGCGCGCTTCAGGTACATTGGCCCAGGCGGCCGGTTCGACCGGAGCATTTTCGGGTGGCGCAACCAATCTGAGTTTCAGTGGAGGTGCCGGTGGCGATGCTACTGGTGGAAGCGGTGATCAGGGTCTGTTGCCGATCATTTCCAGACGACTTTCACGCCGCGGCTCGATCGAAGTGGATGGTCGAAGCAATACATTAATCATCACGGATGTTAAGGAGAACATCTCCGCGATTCGTCAGTTAGTTGCCATTCTGGATCAACCGGAACCACAGGTTGAGATTGAAACCAGAATCGTTATCGCAACGCGGAATTTCAGTCGCGATCTTGGCGCGCAGCTTTCAGCCGGTGTCGTAAATCTGACACGCGGTGGTCTCGGTAACATAACGACTCTTCCAGCCTCCAACCAGGGCACTGGCGGCGGAGGAGGAGGTGGTGGTGGCGGCGGCGGTGGTGGTGGTGGCGCCGGCGGTGGTTCGCTTACTAGTGGTCCGAATCCTTTTGGAGTTTTTGGTGGACTCGCCGGTACTACGCAACCACTTGGTTCTCTTGGCGCTGCGGCAGCAAATACAGTGATTGGGTTGACGACAGGTCTGTTCGGCACCGCACAAATCACCGCGCTCATTAGCTTGGCTGAATCACGCGGCCAGGCAAAGACAGTGGCGACACCGCGCGTGACAGCACTCAACAACCGGCCAGCGCAGATCGAAAGTGGTTCGCAGATCCCGGTTCAAACCACTCAGGCTGCCAGCGGTACAGCAGTCGTGACGACGACATTCGTCTCAGTTCCGTTGCGTCTTTCGATCACTCCGCAAATCACCGACGCCGGCACCGTGATCCTCCGAGTCACAATCGAGAACAACACCATCAACACAGGCATTGCCGTTGGCGGTGTTCCCGGCATCGATACTCAGCGCATGCAGTCTGAAGTGCTGGTACCAGATGGTGGTACGACTGTGATGGGCGGTGTTTTGGCTGACACGGAAGGCGAGACTCGGCAACGCACGCCCGGTCTGGCTTCGATACCCGTGGTCGGCAACCTCTTCAAGCGCAAACTGACGACGAGATCGAGCAGCGAGATCCTGTTCTTCATCACGCCGCACATCTATCGTCCTGATTACCAGGGTCGCCCGATTCCGGGTGGCACCAGCAGCGGACCTCGGACGACGACCATTCCGCAACCGGTACCGCTTGGTAATCCGCAAAGCAACACCCCGACTCCCACTCAGTTGCAGCAGCAGCCGCAATCACAACCTTCGGGAGTTCAACAGCTCAGTGCACCGACACCAGTGGCGCCGCCGGCGAGCGCGCCCACTGCTCGGCCAGGTGCGTTGGGTGGTACGCGCCCGTAAGGGAGGCTTCTGATGTTCAAAACTTTGCTTGAATCAATTCTGGAGCGCACTGAGGGAAGTCTCGGTGCGCTCATCATGGGCCTTGACGGTATCGCAGTGGAGAAAGTGCTCGGTGACGCGGGCGCTGAAGCCAACCTCGATGTAGCTGCGGCGGAGTTCACGTCGCTCGTCCGCAATGCTCAGAGAGCAGGAAGTGACACTGGATTGGGATCGCTGCACGAGTTGATGATCTCGCTCGAGCACGCAACGCTTGTGATGCGGTTGCTGAGTCGCGATTACTTTGTGGTGTTGGCGATTAAGCCGGAAGGCAATCTCGGCCGAGGACGTTTTGAGCTGCGGAAAGCCGAGCTACAGTTGGCCCGCGAATTTTCTGTCTAAGTCAAGGAAGCCGTACATAAGGCATTCCCCGCATGATGATTCTTTGGCGGCGCGCGACGCGACGCGGATTTACGCGCGGGTTAAAGACAGTTCTCGGGTTCGGAATCATTGCTGACAGAAATGCAGCCTCACTGGCGCTCAAATTCCTCGCTGGCTTTCCGAAGTAAGATTGAGCCGCCGCTTCCGCTCCGTAAATCCCATCCCCCCATTCAATAACGTTCAGATAAATTTCCAGTATGCGGCGTTTTGTCAGCGCGCGCTCGAGGAAGACTGTCAGCACAGCTTCCTGACCTTTGCGCACAAAACTGCGCTGGGATGAGAGATACAAATTCTTCGCAAGCTGTTGTGAGATCGTTGACGCGCCTCGCTTGAAGTCGGGAAGATAAGGAAGCCAGTCGTTCTCGTCGTCACCCTCTTTCTTTGCTTCGCGCGCTGCTTCACGTTGTGCTTGATCCCACGCTTTCTGAATAGCTTCGTAGTCAAAGCCACCGTGCGTCGTGAAGTTGGTGTCTTCGCCTGCCAGTACTGCACGCTGAAGATTCGGCGAGATCTGATTAAGATCGACCCACGTTTGGATTCGTTTTGGTTGTTGCCCGCGCGCTCGTGCTTCCTGAATACGCGTGTCGATTAATGAGGTGCTCGCGGGATTGTGTGAACGCAGCCGCCCTACCTGCCACAGCATGATCGTTTCGTAAACGATCAAGCCAATGAGGATGCCGGTGAGCACCAGAAACACCCAGCGGACCACTTTTCGAATTCTCCCGCTTTGTCTGGGCCTGCGTTTCACGTCGGTGAATAATAACCCTCAGATCTCAAATCTCAGATCTGATATCTGAGATCTGAGATCTGAGATGTTTGTCCTCTCCGCCCGTCAAAGCGTTGACAGTGGCTGCCTGGCAAGTTTACTCTGTGGTCCCGTGAATCTGACGGGCACCCAGCCTCAAAATATCCAAAACAATATCGCACCCAGGGCTGTAGCCATCATCCCCGCACGCTATGCTTCGAGTCGTTTTCCGGGCAAAGCTCTGGTGGAGATCGACGGCAAACCGATGATTTGTTGTGTGACTGAACGCGCTGCGGCCGCACGCAATGTAGCTCGTGTAATCGTGGCCACCGATGATCAAAGAATCAGTGACGCCGTACGCGCCTCGGGATTTGAAGCGGTCATGACTCGAAGCGATCACCCCAGTGGGACTGACAGGATCGCCGAGGTTGCTGCAAGCCTTGATGACGCCGAAATCATCGTAAATGTCCAGGGTGACGAGCCGTTGATTGCGCCGGAGACGATTGAGAGGGCCGTTGAGGAACTGCGACTCGGAGACGGGGAGACGGGGGGCAGGGGGGATGCGGAGATTGGGATTGTGACGACTTGGGAGAGGATCGAGAGCATTGCAGATGTGCTCAGTCCGGACACCGTGAAGATTGTTGTCGATCATGAAGGCTGTGCCATCTATTTTTCGCGGTCTCCAGTCCCGTACCCACGGGAAGCGGTGAGAAAGTACGGCAGTGTTGAAGCTGCGTTGGAAAATGATCCGGGGTTGATGAAGCAGTTTAGGAAACACACGGGGTTGTACGTTTACCGGAGAGATGTTTTGTTGGCTCTGAGTCGTTGGCCGCAGACGGAGTTGGAGAAGACGGAGTCTCTGGAACAGTTGCGCGCGTTGGAACATGGTGTGAAGATCAGGGCGGTTGAAGCGGCCACAAGGTCTATTGGCGTGGACACGGTGGAGGATCTCCAACGAGTGAGGACGGAATTCAAATCCGAAATCCGCAATTCGAAATTCGCAATTTTGCCATGAGCGACTGGATTGGACTTGGAATCATAATCCTGGTGGTGGTAGGCGCACTATTTGGCTTATCCCGCCTCGCCAAGCCCTACAACGTTACGCCAGAGGAGTTTGACAAACGCGTGCATGAGTCGCCGAGTTGGCTAAGCGCAGGCCTGTCCGGTCTTCAAAAAATGCTCGATCCCGCAACCGGCAAAGCAGCGGAAGTTCAAGAGGATTTTAAACAGGGCTACTACAATGCCGGACAAGAGTCTGGCGACAAACCCGACACCAGTAAACCAGACGAAGAAAGCAACGACGAAAACACACGAACGAGGAGAACTTGATGCCCAAATATGTCTTCGTTACCGGCGGCGTGGTTTCGAGCCTCGGCAAAGGCCTCGCCGCATCTTCCATCGGCTGTTTACTCGAAGCACGCGGCCTGCGCGTGGCGCTGATCAAGCTCGACCCGTACATCAACGTCGATCCAGGAACCATGTCGCCCTTTCAACACGGCGAAGTATTCGTGACCGACGACGGCGCCGAAACCGATCTCGATCTGGGTCATTACGAACGCTTCACCCACGCTCACTTGTCGCAGGCAAATAATTGGACCACCGGCAGAATCTATCTCTCGGTCATTGAAAAGGAACGTCGCGGCGACTATCTCGGCAAGACCATTCAAGTCATTCCTCACATCACTAACGAAATCAAAGAAGCCGTTCGCTCAGTTGCCAATAACGACAAACCTGACGTCGTAATCGTCGAGATCGGTGGCACCGTCGGCGACATCGAGTCCCTGCCGTTTCTCGAGGCCATTCGGCAAATGGGCAACGAGGAAGGCGCAGGCAATGCACTCTTCGTTCACGTGACCCTGGTTCCGTTTATCGCCGCAGCCGGCGAGCTGAAAACAAAACCGACGCAACACTCTGTGCGTGACCTTCGCGAGATCGGTATTGCGCCCGATATCTTGCTTTGCCGTTCTGAAAAACCGCTTTCACAAGATCTGCGTCGAAAGATTGCGCTTTTCTGCAACGTCAAGGATTCGGCAGTCATTAGTGCGCAGGATGTCGATACCATTTATGACGTGCCGCTCGCATTCCACGAACAGGGCCTGGACGAGTTGATCGTGACGCAGCTTGGGTTGGGTGGCCGCGCGTCTCAGACGGATTTGTCCGAATGGCGAGAGCTCGTGGGCACAATTCGAAAGCCTTCAGGTGGTGAAACTTCGATCGCAATTGTCGGCAAGTATGTGGAATTGGAAGACTCTTATAAATCGTTGCGCGAGGCGCTAACGCATGGCGGTGTCGCCAACAACCTGCGAGTCGACGTGAAATGGATCGAATCGGAAGATTTAATGGAAGATGACAATGACACGCGGCTGCGCGACTTCGACGCCATCCTGGTACCGGGTGGATTCGGAAAACGGGGAGTCGCTGGCATGATCCGCGCCATTTCCTACGCTCGCCGCACACGCACTCCGTATTTCGGGATCTGCCTGGGAATGCAAACAGCTTGTATAGAATTCGCCCGCAACGAGTGCGGGTTGAAAGACGCAGACTCGACTGAGTTCGATCCTGCAACGCCCTATCCCGTCATCTTCAAGCTGCGAGATCTCA
>DATEDU010000291.1:0-8728 GCA_035281525.1 Pyrinomonadaceae bacterium
CAACAATGTCAGCCTTGATAGAGTTTCTTGACGGTGAGCCGCAGCAACTGCGGCGCGAGTTGCAGGAAGGGAAGACCGAGCAGCTAAAACTTCGGCGCGGCATTATTGGTCTTTCATTAATCGGGATGGGAGCAATGGCCGCTGTCTCTTTGTTGCAGACTGGCATTGTGAAGCATCTGCCTGATCCGCCAATCAACAGTTTCCATTCAGACAAAGTCAATTCTGTAGATACCGCTTACATGCTGGGAGTGCCGGATGGCCCGTTGTCACTTGCCAGTCTTGCCGCGAACATTCCGATCGCCGCGTTTGGCGGCATTAATCGAGCGCAAGATCGGCCCTGGATTCCGCTGTTTGCCGCGGGCAAAGCAGCCATCGAAGCTGTCATTGCAAGTTGGTACTTTTACCAAATGCCGTCGAAGGAGAAAGCGTGGTGCGGCTACTGTATCACTGGGGCGCTGGCGAATGTCGGCATCTTTGCGCTTACCTTGCCTGAGGCTAAAGAAGCTCTCGCAACTGTGCGAAAGGCTCAGTAGCGAATGCAGACGATAATCATCGCTACGGGCATTGAATGTAGTTATCCGAAGGTCCAGGGTGGCCAGCGGCGTGATCAGCTCGACGAGACACAACACTACCAGCGCTGGCGTGAAGACCTGGAGCTGTGTAAAGAAATCGGCGCGCGGTTTATCCGGTATGGACCACCCTATTACAAGATTCACATTGGTCCGCACAAGTACGACTGGTCATTCACAGATGAAGTGTTACCGGTAATACGCGACCTGGATCTGATTCCGATCATCGATCTTTGCCACTTCGGTATACCCGATTGGGCCGGCGATTTTCAAAACAATGACTGGCCTTTCCTATTTGCGGATTATGCTGAAGCGTTCGCGCGACGCTATCCATGGATTACTTATTACACACCAGTTAACGAGATTCTTGTCTGCGCACGCTTTAGTGCCCAAATCGGTATTTGGAACGAACAGTTAAAGAGCGATCGGGCAATGGTTACAGCGCACGGCAACATGTGTAGCGCGACCCTTCACGCCATTGAACATATTCTCAAAGTGCGACCTGACGCCGTCTTCTTTCAGAGTGAAACTGCTGAAGTGTTCCTGGAGCAGTGGCCGGAAACGCGTCGCAATGTGCAGTTCAAGAACGCGTTGCGTTTTATCACCTTTGATTTCTTATATGGACACGAAGTCAACGGCGACGTACTGATGTTTCTAATGGACAACGGCGTCTCACGTGAAGATTATCGCTCGACTTTGGAATATGGTCGAAAATTTGGGCCGCACTGTGTCATGGGTCTCGACTATTACACGCAGAACGAACGAATCGTTGAGCCCGACGGCGCTGACCGCGCGGTCGGACCGCTGCTTGGATGGCATACGATCGCGAACCAGTATTACCAACGCTACAGAAAGCCGATCATGCTGACAGAGACGAATATTGCGGATCCCCAACGTGCGTCGGAATGGCTGTGGAACATATGGCACAACCAGGAATGTCTCAGAGCTGAGGGTGTACCGGTCATCGGTTATACCTGGTACAGCCTCCAGGATCAGGTGGACTGGGACATTCAATTGAGAGAGATAAGAGGGCAAGTTACTCCCAATGGCCTGTTTACGTTAGACCGAAAGCGACATCCTGTAGCAACGGCATTTCGCGATCTATGCGAGCGGTATCGCAACTTGCCGATTGTTGAGTCGTTCCCAGTTGGCGCCATGCAAGGACCATCCTCTCTGATTTCAGTAGAAGAAAGGATGGAAAACCAGTGAGTTAGGACCTATGATGAACGAAACACCGCCTGCCACTGTGGCCATCGCGCACACAAAGGAGAAACACCGTTCGTCGAGTCGAGTATATGGCCTGGTGAAAGAGGCTATCGAACATCTCGGCGGCATGCAGCGGTTCGTTCAGCCCGGTCAGACCGTACTGATCAAGCCCAATCAGACGGTCTTCTATTCGGCAGAGGAGGGCTGCACGACAGATCCATTGGTAGTTGGCGCATTGATACGACTGGCGAAGGAAGCTGGGGCCGCTCGGGTGCAGGTTGCTGAATCGAGTGGCGGCTCGTTTTCTTCAATGCAAGTCATGAGCATCACCGGGATGTTGGCGGTGGCAGAAAAACAAGGCGCGGAGGTAATCGATTTGGGCAGCGATACAACTCCAAATCGAACCGTCGCCGTGCCCGAAGGCCGCGTCATCAGATTTGTGCCATTACCTGAGCCGCTGCTTGATGCTGACGTAATCATCGACGTGCCAAAGGCCAAGAATCACCATATCGAACCAGTTACGGGCGCACTCAAGAACTGGGTTGGCGTGGTCAACCAGAAGTGGCGAGAGGATAATCATGGTGACGAAGATCATATTCCTCGTTTCATGGACATCATGACTGTCTGTCGTCCCGCGCTCTGTGTAGTGGATGCGTTGATCGCGGGCGAAGGCGATGGTCCAGTTGCCAATCAGCCCCATTGGGTTGGCTGCATTCTGGCCTCAACGGATCCCGTCGCAACTGACGTCGCTATTTGCCGATTACTGGGCCACGACTGGCAAAAACTGAATTTTGCAAGGGAGGCTGAAGCGCGAGGTTTGGGCCGGCGAGAACCGATCAATTTCCTGGGCGTTCCGCTTGAGGAAGTCGCAATTAAAGCATGGGCCGGCCACGATGATTTCTCATATCTGCCGATAAATCTACTTGTCGGCAAGGATGTGACATTAGCGGGTACTGTTGGTCATGTGAAGAGTGCGCTGGACAGCATGTTACAGCGTGGCGACCTGAACAAAGTCATCTGGCTTAAGGGCACCCCAACAATCATGATCGGTGAAGTCGACGATCCGGAGTTCGAAATGCACCTGCAGGAAGGACCGTACGTCGTCTTCGACGATGCGGCTAAGCCGCAATATAAAAACGATCTGCGAGTTTATTTCGTCCCCGGCCATCCGGTGCTCCAGACAGCGTTACCTGAGCTGATGAAGGGTCTCGGTGTTTCGTGGCCTGGCCAGGCCACTATGAAATGGCAACAGGTTGAACGATGGGGCATGCACAACCTCGAATATGGCTCCCCGGGACGAAAGGCAACAACGGTGTTCAAGCCGATAGCTGTGATTGGCATCGCGGCTACAGGAGTGGCACTCATCGCGATGCTCTCAAAGAGACTTGCGCAGAAAGGCAGAGGCGATGTTGGGTAACCGAAGCAGGTAACACAACTATTGCGCCCGTTGTATACGATGCCGCAATTGAGGAAGGAGACGGAGAATGGTTGCGACGATCACGAGGGAAGACTTGAGACAGAAGATTGAGCGAGGTGAGAAGTTTCAACTCGTGGAGACATTACCGCGCACCGCTTACGATCACGCACACTTGCCCGGAGCAATTAATCTGCCACCCGATCAGGTAAAAGAACGTGCACCGAAGCTTTTGCCGGACAAATCGGCGGCTATAGTTGTTTATTGCTCCTCCCCTACCTGACATGCCTCTGACAACGCTGCCCGTGAATTGGCAGCGATGGGTTACACGAATGTACGAGACTACGCGCAGGGGAAATCGGACTGGATCGATGCCGGGTTGCCGACGGAGTCCGCTCATCAGCACTAAGTCCATTTAAGTAATTTCGCTTACATTCATGGACGTCGGGTTTATGGTATCCAAGCCGGCGTCTTTTTGTGAGGACTAGGTGAAGACCTATGAAGACCCCTATCGACATTGAGCAGGTTGTCAACGCCAAATACGGATTAGCCGCGCAGCAACGTGAAGAGGAACTCTGTTGTCCGGTTGAGTACGACATGAGATTTCTTGAGGTGATCCCTGATGAGATCCGGGAAAGAGATTACGGTTGCGGCAATCCGTCCAGTTTCGTCAGAGATGGCGACGTGGTGCTTGATCTCGGTTCCGGCGCCGGCAAGATTTGCTACATCGCGGCGCAGATTGTCGGACCACATGGACGCGTCATTGGCGTCGATGCAAATGAAACGATGCTGGCTCTGGCCGAGAAATACAGGTTCGAAATCGGTCAGCAGCTTGGATACCAGAATGTTGAGTTTCGTAAGGGCCGAATTCAGGATTTGCGTTTAGATTTAAGACTCGTCGATTCGTATCTGGCAAACAACCCAATAGCTTCAACTGCTGATCTTTCACAGTTCCAGTCGTATTGCACAGGAATTAAGAAGCAGCAACTGCTGATAGAAGATGAATCGGTAGATCTTGTCCTCTCAAATTGCGTTTTGAATCTCGTACGGCCCGAAGATAAGGAACAACTCTTCCACGAAATGTTTCGCGTGCTGCGGCGTGGCGGGCGAGCGGCGATAAGCGATATCGTCAGTGATGAAGACGTCCCCGAAGAGTTACAGCGAGATGCGGAACTGTGGTCGGGTTGCGTTGCTGGAGCTTATCGTGAAGATGCTTTTCTCGACGCATTCGATCGGGCGGGCTTCTATGGAATGGAGATCGTCAAACGCGATGAAAAACCATGGCGCACGGTTCAAGGCATAGAATTTAGATCGATCACGGTGGTGGCGCACAAGGGAAAACAAGGACCATGCTGGGAACGGAAACAGGCGGTAATCTATCGTGGTCCATGGCGAAAGGTCATTGACGATGACGGCCACGTGCTCGAGCGAGGAAAGAGAATGGCGGTCTGTGATAAAACTTTTCAGCTTTACCAGCGTGACCCTTATGCGGAAAGCATCATCGCCGTCGAACCGTTAGTACCGATTTCACTTGATGAGGCTACGGCGTTCGATTGCAAGGGCACGGCCCTTCGCCAACCGCGCGAAACAAAAGGAACGGATTATCAGGTCACCGACTTGGCCGGTTTGGCATGTTGCGAGCCGGGAAGCGATTGCTGTTAAAGGGTCTTAAAGTACAGGCTGGCAGTCCATCGCGGGCTCATAGATCAAACATGAACGTGAAGAGTTGGCTTGGCGCGGGACTCATTGTTGGAGCGTTTTGCGCGTTGTCATGGCTTGAGCGGCGACGGCCGCTTCGTCGTCGGATGGCTGAGTCGAAGTTTAAGCGAGAGGTTCGTAACCTTTCTATCGCGGCTGTTGGCGCCGGGGCTCTGATGTTAATGGAACGGCCCGCTATCCTGCCACTCGCCCAATTCGTTGAAGGTCACAATTGGGGCTTATTAAAACAGTTGCGATTGCCGCGTTGGCTGGAGCTTGCCCTCGCGGTAATACTATTGGACTACACCTTATACATTTGGCATTACGTGACGCATCGAGTGCCACTTCTATGGCGATTTCATGTGGCCCATCACGTTGATCTCGACCTCGACACTTCAACGGCGCTACGCTTTCATTTCGGCGAGTTGGCTCTTTCGGTGCCGTGGCGTGCTGCTCAGGTGATAGTCATCGGCGTATCACCGAGCGCGTATTTGATTTGGCAGACGCTCGTGTTTCCGTCGATCTTGTTTCATCACTCGAACATCGAACTGCCCATTAGCGTGGAGCGATGGTTGAACCGCTTGATTGTCACACCGCGGATGCACGGCATCCATCACTCGATCATTGAAGACGAAACGAACTCGAATTGGTCCAGTGGCTTGACCGTTTGGGACTGGTTGCACGGCACGCTAAAGTTGAACGTGCCACAGGACCAGATCACAATTGGCGTTCCCGCATACCGCGATCCGGAAGAAGTAAGATTTATTGACGTGCTGGCGCTTCCGTTTCGGAAGCAACGTCCGAGCTGGATGTATCCAGACGATGGTCAACCGGTCCGCGATATTTCGGAGGTCACGGAAAGCCGCTTGCTCCCCTGAAAGCACTTAGATTTCAGTCATGGTTTTATCCGATGAAAGTCAACCATGTGCGATTTCGATCATCATTCCAACGCTCAACGAGGAGACTTCAATAGCTCAGACCCTCAGCGTGGTGGCACGGATGGATGAGTCGGTTGAAGTAGTTGTTGTTGATGGCGGCAGTGATGATGAAACAGTGCAGCTTGTTCATGCGTGCGGAGTGAGGCTCATCGAGTCTGAGCGTGGGCGTGGTGCGCAGATGCATGCCGGCGCATTGGCAACTCGCGGATCGGTGCTCTGGTTTCTTCATGCCGACACGGTTCCTGCGCCTGACGCCGTAAAGCATATAGTGGAGTCGTTACGAGATCCCATGGTTGTTGCCGGCAATTTTGACGTGCGTTTCGATAGCCAACGGTTATCGGCGCACTGTCTTACCTGGATCTATCGCCGACTGCGAACCGTTGGGCTCTGTTATGGCGACTCAGCAATCTTCGTTCGACGTGAAGCATACGAACAAGCCGGTGGCTTTAAGTCACTTCCGATATTTGAAGACCTGGACTTTCTTCGGCGCGTCAAAAGAAAGGGAAAATTTGTTCATCTTTCCTCAAGTGTGGTCACATCGGGACGCCGTTTTGAAGGAGGCAGATTTGTAAGGACTTTCGTCCGTTGGACCGCGTTGCAATTGCTGTATTGGTTGGGTGTGAATCCTCGACGTCTGGGGGCGTTCTATATGCCGGTTCGAGAGGGTGGCGAAAGATTGAGCGCGCTAACGCGCGATAGTTCCAATCGCGCGGAGACTTAAGACGGCGGTAAAGCATTGGCGCTAAACCAGCGATAAGTATTCGGCGCCCGCTTCATTAGCGTCGGGTCATCGGCAGACATTTGCTCGCGTAAGAGATAAAGATCGGCCGGAGTATCTACGTCGTACCACATCGGCAGCGTGTGTAGACGAAGATCCAAGGCATTAGCGTTGGCTACTGTTTGTTCATACGCAAAGGGCGTACTCCAGTCGATGTTTCGGAATAAACCGGCAATTGCGCTATTCATGCCCACAAGGTAATAACCGCCATCCGTGGTTGGACCAAGTGTCACATCAGCCTGGCCGGAAGCAAGAACTTCTAACGCCTGTTCTATGAAAGTAGCAGGTAGAGTCGGGCTATCGGCACCGAGAATAACAACGGGGCCGAATCCGAGAAATGAAAGATGGTTGGCAACTGAATCAAGACGTTCGCCGAGGTCATCGCCTCTCTGTTCGAACCACAGCAGGTTGGATGGGAGTATTGGTTCGAGATCTTGACGTGCGTTGGCCGGGGCATAGGCAATCATCAGAGTGTCGACTATTTGCCGGACGTTAAGAACCGTGTCACGAATGAAGCAATCTGCAAGGGCAGCAGCCTGGGATTGGGTAAGGGGAGGTACGAGACGAGTCTTTACATGACCTGCGCGTGGAGCTTTAGCCATCAATACGACAATTGGTCGCGGCATAGAAACGGGAGTATCGCACAATGGCCTATTACGAAGAAGATGACCTGCAACGTTTCGGGGAGATCGGGAAGCATCGACCGGATCTCTTCGAGAAGTTCATGGCCTGGTATCACGCATGCCAGGAAGAGGGCGCGCTATCACGGCGTGAGAAGGCCCTTATCGGTCTTGCGGTCGCGCACGCGTTGCAATGTCCTTATTGCATAGATGCATTCTCGCAATCGTGTCTGGAGGCGGGATCGAATATGGACCAGATGACGGAAGCGATTCACATGTCGTCGGCGATTCGCGGAGGGGCTGCGCTCATTCATGGCTTACAGTCACATAACTCCGTAAACAAGGTATCAATGTGATGTCGACGATTCTGCCCGTCATACAACCAGGATCACAGGCTCGCGCTGATATCGATTTCGACGAGAAATTGGCTGCGTACGGTACGGAGTTGCGTGCGTCCCGTGTTGATACCCTACAGATCAATGTCGGCAAGCTCTGTAATCAAGCGTGCAAACATTGCCACGTGGATGCCGGTCCGTCGCGGACGGAGATCATGACGCGTGAAACCGTCGAGCAGGTACTCGACGCGATCCGCCGATTCAGGATTTCGACTGTCGATATCACCGGCGGTGCGCCGGAACTTAATCCTTCTTTTCGTTATCTCGTGTCGGGGTGCCGGGCCCTCGGAAGTCACGTGATCGTGCGCCATAATCTCACGGTGATGTTCCAGGAGGGCCAGGATGACCTGCCGCAGTTCTTTCGGGATCAGAGAGTCGAAGTCGTTTCGTCGTTGCCATATTTTTTGGAGCAGCAGACGGATGCGCAGCGCGGTCGAGGTGTGTTTGAGAAGTCGATTGAGGCATTACGCCGTTTGAATGCCGTCGGCTACGGAGTGGAGAACAGCGAACTTATTCTCAATCTGGTCTACAACCCCGTGGGAGCATTCCTGCCGCCGCTGCAACAGAGTATAGAAGCGGATTTCAAACGAGAGTTGATGAACCGTTATGGCATTTCCTTCAATCGACTGCTGACGATTACCAACATGCCAATCAGGCGCTTTCTCGATTACCTCCGACGTTCCGGAAACGAAGAGCGGTACATGCGAAAGCTCATTGAGGCATTCAATCCGGCAACTGTTGATGGTTTGATGTGTCGCAACCTCGTAAGCGTTGATTGGACCGGGAAGCTTTACGATTGCGACTTTAATCAGATGCTTGACTTGCCCGTGGCCCCAGAGCTGCCACAAACGGTTGCGGAATTCAATCCGCAGAAGTTTGCAGGCCGTCGCATCATGACGGGTTCACATTGTTTTGGCTGCACGGCGGGCGCGGGTTCGAGTTGCGGAGGCGCGGTCGCAAAGGAATAAACGAGAGTAGGTAATAGATTCAATTTAGGGAGGGAGATAATTCATGAAAGTCCTGACAGTTTTATTCCAAGTGGTCTTACTGACATCAATAGCGATGTGCAGCAACGCACAGTCGCCAAATCAGACTCAGCCGAAGAAAGGA
>DATEDU010000292.1:0-18150 GCA_035281525.1 Pyrinomonadaceae bacterium
ATTCACGACTACTACTGGAACGGAGGCACCAGCAATCACCCGCCGGAAATTTCGGTGGTGGCTTGCCGCGACACTGGCACCTTCCGGTCACCTTGCGGCACCTTGGGCTCGTGCAACTGCACATCCAATTCGTGTCCCGCGGATCAGCCGTGCACCTGCAGTCCTCCCTGGTGAGTTCAGGGACAAGCGCCGCAATCCACACTGTCCGTGCAGTCGGGTCCTGGACTCCAGATCTTCAGCCCGAACTGAAGTAGCGGGTTGGAAAGCAGATTCTGGTTCTCCTGGCTGTTCACCTGTGGGTTGTCGTTGCGATAGCCGCTCGGGCACATCAGCGTGCCTGTGCTGGCTGCCTGCGTCGAACTGGTTGACGGCGTCTGGCCGGGGTGAATCAGGCCAAGAACGTGGCCCAATTCATGCGCAAGGTGCGTGAAGTCAACGCCATTGCGTGCATTGTCGTCACTCGAAATGACCTTGCTGCCGGCAGTGCCGGATCCCCATGTTGCACCTCCACCCCATTGGTCGTCCGGATCCAGTGAATTGACGAAAAACACTTCAATGCAATCGTCGACGTCCACCTCCGCACGAAGATCCGATGCCTCCCCTTCATCAAGCTCCCAATGGCTGCCTGACCAGATGGTCATCCAATCGCGGATTTCAAACGTCACATCATCCTTGCGCCATTCAGTCCGTGCGCCCGGCTCTCCAAATGCAAGGCCGGCGCCAGAGTACTGAACGAACGGCCACCAGCTGAACCACGAAAATCTCAGCAACTGGACCGGCTGGACGCATAGCCGTTGTGCGAGCTCGAAGATGTAAATTGGCGCGAGTTCCCACTCGAAGACGGCCGGCTTGATGAAGCTCACTGCAAGAGGCGGAATCTCGACCTTGTCGAATGTGGCCTTTTCGCTCTTCAAACTCAGGTTCAAAGAACCGGGCACGCGAGCCAATTCATCCGCCCGATCCTGCAGAGGCTTTTCGAGAAGGACTTCCACGGAAGCGGAAACCGGAACCGTGGGAGTGAGGAACAGGTCGTTTCTTGCGTCGGCGGCAGGCTGTGCAAATTTTGACAGCCAGGACGCATCCATATACATGCGCAATTGCCCGCCGACGCGGCCCGTTTTAGGGTCGTAGCGCAACTTCTGACTCTGGCCGGATTGAAGGGCGAACCCGAGCACTCCAAGCTCGTGTTTCGAGGGACTCTTTTCACCGAGAGTCGCCTGAGATACGCCGGTAAAGACGACGTTGAATCCCAGGGCCTCCACATACCCTTCACGCATTGCTGCAGGCGTTGCCTTCAGAAAAACGCTGACTCGACCGGTAATACGCTCTTCAGTACCACCACTTGTCAGCATCGCGGCTACCTCGTGGTTCGCCACGATGTTCCAGCCGGATCGATCCATGGGCGGACTGACTTGCCGGGCTGCTGAGGAGACCTGCGCCCTCAGTGGCAAAGCCATCACCATAAAAAACAGCGCGAGGATGACTCGTGAGATCGCGCGCGGATGGTTTTTCATGCCAGAGGTGTACATGGTTCCCCCTTCGATTTCCTCAGAGTATTGGCCCCGATGAAATTGGATGCTTGCCAGCAGACGTGACAACCGTGAATGTTTGCCCGTCGATCGCTACTTCATGCGTTGTCACGACGCCATCCACTTCCAACAGTCCACCGAGCGTAGTTGGACTTGCTCCCCCGTCGGGAAACTCGAGCTCGACCGCAAAGCCAAAAGCCCACTCCTTCTGCTCGCAGGACGATGCGTTGCTGCAGGTCTTGGGAGCACGCTCCAGCACCGCAAATACTCCGGCCTGAACCTCGGCGTAGTACGCATTGGCGATGACGATTCGTTCAGCTTTCCTTGGAACGGGGCGCTTGCACAGCCATAAGCACCAGTACTTACGTTCCGTTTTGCTGCTCACAACGTCGGTGCGGCCGCCAATGCTTCTATAGACGAAGTAATTGTTCTTGAATGACTGAGAGGTCCCTTTGCCGCCAACATTGACTGCCGTATCAATCGACTTCGGATGGTCTGCGACAAGGACGCTGGATGTGAGCGACAGCATCAAAAGAAGGACAAGTTGTCTTTTCATGGATTAGATTCCTTCTCAAGCTCGCAGTCCTGGAACCAAAAAAAGGGCAGTCACATGTCTTGTGTCGAGCCACCGCTGAATGGGCAGTTGATTCGCGCTATATCCTCCTTTTCAGACCGGGACGCAACTGTTCAGTGACGCGTCCATCTTCCGGCAGCGATGGGCAGCTGTCTGTCAACTATCTGACAGACAGACGAACACCTTTGATGCGGAGATTCTGGATTTTGGTTCGGTCTGATCTCTCTGGCGCCAGATGGCTTATGCGGGGCCTTTTCCACCTCATCGAAGTCAAGTTCTTCTGCGATTGCAGCTGCCTGGCATCGGATGTTCGACACCTGGCCCAACACTTGCCATGAAAAGTATTCGGATAGTTGACTGTCGCTCAAATTGGCGTATTAAGCGACTCATGGCCGGCTGCATGGGGGATGCACATGTCGGTATTCCAGGTTCACGATAGTTACGCAGTTGAGAAAGCCTTGGTCGTCACTACGCGTTCAAGGCGTCCAGGGCCTTCCCATGGCTGACACCCGGCCACCGCAGCGCAATGCCTGGTTCTGGGTCAATCTGGTCGCGCTGCTAGTTCTGGTGCCGCTGGCGACGATTTTCTTTCAGCGGCATTTGAATCTCTACTTCACCGGCATCGTGCTTGTCGGCGGCGTATTCACCGCGTGGGCCCTGGTACGTCTTCTCTGGGTGATCGTCGAAAGGGCAACTCAATTCGACGGCGAGGATTACTCCCTCCGTCAACTGTCCTCGCCCGGCACCACTCGCCTTCTCATCGTTGCTGGAATCGTACTTACCGCACTCTGGTTCACGACTTCTTCCCTCTATTTCGAAGCGGCCGGCAGCGGGGGGCGTGAATTCGAGATCGAAATCGTGGATTCAACCACCGGCCAACAATTCATGAAGCCGGTCGTGCTCAATCCCTCAGCCGCCGTTGCCGGCGCACCACGATTCTTGCAGTTTCACGAAACGAATTTACGGTGCCGCATCACCAAGCCCGTTGGATATGAACCGCACGATTGTTCCGTACGCCCTGGACAGTCGCGTCGTTATGACGTGCCCGCCAGCTTCAACGAGACTGAAATACATCTCGTCCGCCTGGTGCCCACTGCCCCGCTATACCGTTTTCTGCCGATTGCGAGCGGGCCTGGTTCGGGTTCCTCCAATTATCGAGTTGAGATCGACGTGCGCCGCGCGGGAGCTTCAGAAGCCGGCGCAAAACACACCTGGCCCGTGCTGCGCCGCGAGACCGTATACCTCGTCCCAACGGATAGCGACAAGCAGGGGCTGATTAAAGGTCTCGAGGACGAAAAAGAATATCGCGAGACGTTGTTGACCCGAATGCGCGCCGATCACATCAATGAGTCCGGCGCACAAGAGATCTCTGCAGTCTTATCTTCGACCCGCAGCGACTGGCCGGTTGCGTATTTACGTAAAGGCGACAAGATCTCTATCGACGTCATTAGCCTGCCGGATCCCGACAATGTAACTGCCGGGGAGACTCGTTCAACCGCCGATCATGTGGTCACGGCGGAAAAGGTGCAAACGATATGGCTACGCAAGCCTTAACCCGCACGCGCGCGCTTGTTCTATCGCTGGCAGTATCAATCCTGGTGGGTGGGTCGGATATGGCGCTCGCCGGCAACCAGCCCCAGTTCATCGTCCAGTTCGAAGTTAGGTCTCCGAGTATCAAGCAGAGTCTGCCGGATCCCACGCGGGCGGCCGACATTCAGGCGCTGGAACTGAGTTTGTCCAGCTATCTAGCTAACAAGATCAGGCCTTTGCTCGGCTTCGCCGCCTGGAATCCCACCGAAGACACGTCGAAGCGGGTGCTGGGCCGACTGATCGCGCGGTTGGTCGATGAACCGGGCGCTGAGATTCCACAGATCCGCGTGGAATGGTTTTCGAAGCACGGGAATGAGCCCGAAGTAGAGCTTGGATGGGAGTTTGTCCAGGTGGTGGAGCGGAACGACGCGAATGCGCAGCTTGGAAATCGCGAGATCGTTGAGCAGTTGACCAAAGCCGGATTCGATAAGACGCCAGGAAACATTCTGAAGCAAAACCTCCTCGACACTTTCATGTCACGTATCCCGCTTGCGGGAAGCGTCAGCGCAAACGATACCGATCAGCTTGTGGAGCTGCCAATGCAGCGTGACGAGTTGCCACTGGGCCTCAAGTCCGTCATGAGCGTGAAATTCAACAAGACCGCACCGGAAGCCAAGGAAGGCGAAATTACGCTGACCCGATTTGGACAAACCGGCTCCGGAAAACTTCGTGCGAGCGTGGATGGGGCCGTCCTCAATTCCAGGACGCTCGCCTTGACGAATAACTGGCACCCGGAGTTCAGGACCTTGTTTCAGGGGGCGACGGTGAGATGTTTCCTAACGGACTATGAGCCGGACGGTGCGCTCAGCGAACGTCTCGTGGCGAATCCGCAATGAGCGTCTCAACCTGGTACATAGCGGGCACACGCCTCAAGGGCGCGGTAACGACCGCATTGTTCATGACTATCGCGACGTTCTTCTTTACGGAGAATGCACTCGGTAATACTGATGCTGCGTCCATCCAAAGACTCATCGAAATGGGTGAGTACTCGAGGGCAACCAGTGCAGTTGACGAAACTTCGAACGCTGAAGAAATCTTTGACCTGCAATTCCTGAAGGGCCTTGCCTGGCAGCAGATCGCGGAATCGTCGCCCCTAGGATCCGAGCAGCGAAATAGAGCATTCGCAAGCGCCGAGAGTGCTTACGAACGGGCTGCGCAGCTGCGTCCCCAATCGAGTGCGACCCTGAATAACCTGGCCGCGCTGAATGGCAGTGCCGGACGCGAGCAGGACGCACGCCGCTATTACTCGCGCGCCATCGAGATGGCGCAGAAGGCCGACGATCCAAAATCAGCGGGCTATGCGCTCAATTATTCGCGGTACCTGGAGGACAAGGACGCCGGCGAGGCGCTTCGGCTAGCCAAGCTGGCCTGCAATGTTCCTGAGCCAAGCGTCGATGCACGCGAGCAACTTGCCAAGCTATACCGCAAGTATGATCCCGGGCAGTTGCTGCCCTACGCGGTGACCTTGCTGAAGGGCGGCTTCACGGAGCAAGTCCAGAACCTGTCGATAGCCGGCGCGCGCGATAGCAAGCTGGCCGAGGGCACGCGCAGGGAATGGCTGAACCTCCTGGCCTTGGCGCTGGCACAAGTCGCAACAAGCAGCATCACGTTTGACGCGGCTCCCGTGCTGGCTCAATTGCAGACCATTCCGCAAGGCGATCCGGTTGGACCAGGTGCCAAGGAGCTGGAGACGGCCGTCAATGAGCCACCCGGATACGAATCGCGCCTGGCCTGGTGGAACTCAGCGTCGCGAGGCCAATCGAGCGGCATATCGAGTCGAGAGGCTATGCGCACTCTTCTGACTGCCCTCGGGGATCGCGTTTCCGCGGGAAAGGAGCCCAATCGAGAACTTGCTGCGCGTTACTACGGCACTGCCATTCCTCTGGGCGACCGTGGTCCCGATCCTGAAGCGTTCCTGAGCCTGGTCAACATCTACGCCGACAGCGAAAACAAATCGGCGCTGCAGGCCCTCATGAGCCGCTTTGAAGATCGGCTCTTCAGCGAGAAGGGCGATGCTTACCAGAGTGGCGACTGGTCGCTGATCTACCGCCTGCACATTGCACTCGGTATGACCTACGCGCACCTCGGCGTATGGGATTCACCAACGCACTATCAGAACGCCACGTTTCAGCTCGAGGCCGCCCAACGCGCGGCGGATCGACTCAACGCCGCCTCCCAGGCCAGCGCGAAGCCGGCACGATATTCGCTGCCGCCTGCCGCGGCCAGCAAGCTCGCGGAAGGCTACACGCTCAAGGGACGGCCGGACCTGGCGACCAAAGTGCGCATCGATTCCGCAGAGGCATTGCAAAAAGCCAATCGCACGAGCGAGAGCGCGAAGGTACTACGGTCGATCCAGGCATCCGAATTGCCCGGCGCGTCACCGGAAACGCAGGCCAAGTACCAGCGATTGAGCTCAGTCGTACCCGGCGCGGCCGTGGCCGTACCGACACCGCCGGGACCTGGAATCTTGGTCGTCGGCGCAACCTACGGCGGCAACTGCGGTGCGCAGCGAAATAACGTTACCGAGCAGCTCGCGTCCTCATGCAATGGCCGCGATGAATGTTCCTACACGGTCGACTACCAGGTACTTGGCGATCCCGTTCCCGGATGCGTCAAGAACTACGAAGCCAACTGGCGCTGCGGAAACAACCCTACTGTGCGGAACACGCGCACCACGGCTCAGCAAGGTGAAGCCGGTTTTGGCGTAGTCGTGTCGCTTTCCTGTGCCGCAGGTCTTGCTCCCGCCGCGGCCTACACGGCGATCAACCTGGCTTTGAACAAGCCCGCGCAGGAAAGCAGCGGCTCCGAGTGGTCCCGACCGAATGACGCTCAAGGTGCCGTGGACGGTGTCAAGGACGGTGGCTTCGGATTCCACACTGCTCAGGAAGCGTCGCCATGGTGGCAAGTCGACCTGCAGCAGGAGTACAGGCTGCGCGAGATTCGCATTTTCAACCGCAGCGATTGTTGCTCGGATCGCGCTCGCACGATTCGGGTCTTGTTATCCGCGGACGGAATGAACTTCTCCCCCGCCTACAGCCACGATGGTTCAATTTTTACGGGAGCGCCGCTGGTGGTCCCTCTCGATGGCCGTACTGCGCGATTCGTGCGGCTGCAACTCGCCGAAAATACATGGTTCCACCTCGATGAGGTGGAGGTGTACGGCGATTAGGCCCCCCGCTGAGCACCGATCAATCGTTACAGTTTGTATCCAGCCTGCACGCCTCTCAATTGTGCAAGCTCGAAGGAATTCCGGGTTGCCCATTCATTGAGATTGTCCCTCGGGTATTTGCTGTCCCCTCGACACCGATCGAACACGCTTTCATCGATAGTCTCGTTGATTGGGTAACTCCACCCGCCCTTGACCTTGTTGCGCCGTATACCGATGGGACGAAAGAAGCGTCGTCCCAGCCTCATGACGCGATATACGCCGAACATGAATTTGCCGTACGAGTCCACGGGCTTGCATCCAAGATGCGGCGTGTTCGCCGGTACCGACTGCGTGAACGCTAGACCAAGTTTCTCGGCCTGCCCCTGCAGCCACGCGAGTGGCCTCAGACACATAAGATCATCTTTATAGCCGCCGCCGACATTTGAATGCGCACCGGCGAACCAGCGCTGCTCGCAGCGTGAGACGTCCGGCAATGACGGCTCCGAAATGGTTGCGTTTTCGTTCTCGGCCGGCACGAATTGCGTCCACAAGGTCGGCTTGTATGCGCCGCGATGCTCGTCAATTGCCAGGGCCTGATACGCATGCTTATGAATCACGCTCAGGTTCGGATTGTGGAAAAAGAACTCCTGCTTGCCGATGAGCGGCATGCCGGTCCACGGTATGCCAAGCGCGCCGACAGTATCCCACACGCCGATCATGTGGATATCGACGCGCCGTGAATGGTCCAGCAACGAAAGCTCGCCTGCGGTGAGCTCGCGCTCGTTGGTCGCACGAATGTGCTCGAGTTTCCAGATGGGTACAGCCTTGTTCTTGCGATCCCGATAGCGCGCGTAGATCCATTCGACCGAAATCGGCGCGTTCCGGCGGACCAGTCCGCAGGTGGCGATCAATCCGGCGATGCTGCGTGCCGTGTAGGCGCCTCGGCTAAAGCCGAACAGAAAGATCTGATCGCCATCGGCGTAGTTGTCTCGCAACCACTGGTAGCCCTCGCGGACGTTGGCGGACAATCCTTCGCCCACTGCGCCGCCCAACAATTTCTGCATCGGCTTTGTACCGACGCCCCGAAGGTACTTCTTTAGCTGTATCGTTCCATCCCCGGACTTGGGCGCTACCCAGTCGTGCAGTGTGTGCACGTTGGTGCGATCTTCCTCGTCGTTCCAGGTCCCATCAGTGAATACGGCCAAACGCTTCATTGCGGCCTCTCCCCTCGCCGATCGCTGCAAATCATGCGCTTGCCGAGCACGATCCGGCAACGGACCCGGCGATCATTGACCGGCGCCGGATGTCGGGCGTACGGTGGCGACGGGAGTAATGAGGGGGAGGCCTGATGGGACGGTCTCGACAGGCATCGCTCGCGCCGCAGCGTCCCCAGGACGTGCCGACGCGCCGCTGGACGGTGCTCGCCCAGGACCCGGGCGTCCTCGACAAGCAAGGACGCGCACTGACCACGACCGTCGAAGTACCGGCCGAACGGCTCGAGCGCGGACCGAAAGGTCACCGAATCCACGTCGTCGACTACGACGCGAGCACGGACTATTTCTACTCGGCACGCACGGAAGCCCTCGACACCGATATCTACGCGAACGTCAAGGACATAACTCGGCTGATACGTGATCCGCATTTCCACCAGCAGAACGTGTATGCGCTCACGATGTCGACGCTCTACGAGTTCGAGCGCGCATTGGGTCGACCGGTCGACTGGGGACTCTCTGCGCCGAGCCACCAGCTCAAGGTAGCCCCACACGCGTTCCAGGACGCAAATGCCTACTACTCTCGCGAGTCGGAAAGCCTGAATTTCGGTTATTTTCCGGACGACGACGGCAATCTCGTCTATACCTGCCTCTCTCACGACATTGTCGTGCACGAAACGGCTCACGCGATACTTGACGGCCTGCGCTGCTTCTACCTCAATCCGTCATCGAGTGACCAAGCCGGTTTTCACGAAGGTTTCGCCGATGTGGTTGCGCTGCTGTCAGTGTTCAAGCACCACGAAATAATTGAGTACGCACTCAAGCCCCTGGTTGACGATGCCGGCCGGGTTCCCGCGCGCAATCTGGCAATAAAGCCACTCGCGAGCACGGCCTTGATGCGACTCGCCGAGGAAATGGGTTCCGCCCTCGAGGGCGTACGCGGCACGGCGTTACGCCACTCTGTGGACATCAAGCCGGACCGTCGCCACTACAAGAGCGCGCGCTACGCCGAGGAGCATGATCGTGGCGAATTGCTGGTTGCGATCGTATTTCGGTCCTTTCTGCAAATCTGGATCAAGCGACTGCAGCCGCTGCTAGTTCACAAGAAGTCCTCATTGGCTTGCAGCGTCGTGGCAGAGGAAGGTGGCACGGCGGCCAAACAGTTGCTCAACGTCATGATACGGGCGCTCGATTACTTGCCGCCGGTAGACATGACGTACCGGGACTATTTGAGCGCGCTTCTGACTGCCGACTACGAGCTATATCCCGACCAGGGGAAGTACGACTACCGCGGCGAGCTGCGTGCGGAATTTGCGGCGTTCGGGATTCTCCCCGCGAGCGGAAAAAACGCCAACGGGTACTGGGAGCCGCCACCAAAGGGCGCCCACTCGCTCACCGGCATGCACTTCGAGCGCCTGCAACGCGACCCGAGCACGATGTTTCGATTTATCTGGGAAAATCGCGACATGTTGGGCATCTTTCCGGATGCCTTCACGCGCGTCATTTCGGTACGTCCGGTGATGCGCGTGAGTTGCGACGGTGCAGTCCTTCGCGAAACCGTAGCCGAGTACGTACAGACTCTTAGCGTCTATTCCGCGGAGCTGCATAGCTTGGGAATTGAAAAGCCAAAGGGCATGCACCGGTCACGCTTGGTCAAGCTGTACGGAGGCGGTACCCTGATATTCAGCGAATACGGTCAGCTGAAATACCATATCGGTACTGGAGTGGTCAGCCGCCACCAGTCCGAGCGCCTGCAATCCTTATGGGACAGCGGCTATTTCGAGGCGTCTGCGAGTCCCGCTGCGCGCATCGCGCAAATGCACAATCACCGCTCGCTTAAGCCGCTGCGCGAACCCCGCGTGGAATGGTAATGGCCGCGAAGCCCGATAAAGTTACTTTACGCGCGTACGACGTCGGTTTCGGCGATTGTTTCCTATTGACCTTTCACTACCCGGCTACCCAAAAGCACCTGTTGATCGATTTTGGCTCAACCCGCAGGCCAAAAGACAAGGCCGTGACCGGCAACTACATGGAGCGCATTGCTAACCAGATCGCCGTCGACTGCAATCACCGGTTGACCGCCGTAATCGCGACACATCGACATAAGGACCACATCTCTGGATTTGACAACGGCGGGAATAGAGGACCCGGTGAGATCATCCGCAACTTGAAGCCTGAAATCGTATTGCAGCCTTGGACGGAGGATCCAGATGCCGAGCGCGAAGCGCGCAAGCCGACTAAAAAGTTACGCGGGTTGCAGCTGCGCAAGAGCCTCTACGTGCGATCGCTCGCTGACATGGGCCACTACGCAGGTTTCATTCGGACGACCGCGAAACGCCTCCGAGGCAGTCACCTCGAGGCGATTCGCAATCAGCTCGATTTCCTCGGCGACGACAACGACCTGAAGAACCGCGATGCGGTGGTCAACCTAATGACCATGGGCAAGCGCCCTGCCCGCTACCTCTACGCCACTGCCAGATCGGGGCTCGAATCCCTGCTGCCAGGCGTAAAGGTTCACGTATTGGGACCCCCGACGCTGGAGCAGGAACCACGCATCTCAAGCCAAACCGCTGCACAAACCGACGAGTTCTGGCATTTGCGCGCAGGGTTTTGGGCCCGCCGAGGAGCAATGTCGAAACGCAGCGAAAGGCTCGCGACGCCGCTCTTTCCTCGCCACGTCGCTCGTCTTCCGTGGGACGCACGATGGTATCGATATCGTGCGCAGAAGGAGCAGGCCGAGGCACTATTGTCCATCGTTCGCACGCTCGACACCGCAATGAACAACACAAGCCTCATACTGCTCTTCGAGGTTGGAAAATCCTGCTTGCTATTCCCGGGCGACGCGCAATGGGAAAACTGGCGTTATGCCCTAAGCCAACCGAAGACGCGGAAGCTTCTGAAACGGGTTGACCTCTACAAGGTCGGGCATCATGGCAGCTTGAACGCAACCCCCAAGTCCTTGTGGAAGTTATTTGAAAGCAAAGGCGCCAAGACTAGACACCGCCGGCTGTTGTCGGTGCTTTCGACCAAGAACGACGTACATGGAACTGCAGCGGACCACACTGAAGTTCCGCGTCAGTCGTTGGTCGATGAACTGACTGCGGCGTCAACCTTGATCGATACGCGCGCTGCGGCTGCGGACGCATTGTGTGTGACGCACGAGATCATTGTTTCGTAGCCGCTCGGCCACGGCTGGCATGCAGGAAACAGCCCTCCGGCAGGCCTCGCCTTTTTGATGCAGCAGAGCGTTGTGATGGAAAGCGACGCGCAGATAACGGAATTACGAGCTCGCATCGCACGTTTAGCGGGTGAATGCGGTTGCCTGATGGGTGGAATTCTGCTCACGGTCGCGGCTGCGACCGCTGCCACCTACTTTCTGGTCGTCGAAGCACCCACTCTCGGCTCCGCAGCGCTCGCGATCAGCTGCGCATTCATTGCATTTGTGTCCGGCAAGCTTATGGGAATCGGGATTGCGCGAATTCGATTGCGCCTATTGCGCCGCGCGCTCAATGCCCGGCTGGGATCGATGAGGTGAGCCATGTCCACCTGCACCAAATGGGTTACACGCTTCGTCATTACGTGCGACAACTGGTCGAACGAAGTTGACTACGAATGTACGCAGTGGGCCGACGAGGGGTCGCATGAATGCTCGGAGTGGGCCGACGAGGGTTCCAAGGAGTGCAGCGAATGGGGCAAGAAGTGTCACTGGTACACGCCGTGGAACTGCGTCGCCGAGTGGTTTTGCAAGGGGTGGTATTGGGTCGCTAAGTGGGTATGCAAAGGGTGGTACTGGGTAGCAAAGTGGGTGTGCAAAGCATTTGCGTGGGTAGTCAAAGCGGTATGTGTTGTGTTTTCCTGGCTTCTTACGCTGGTTTGCGTTGCTTGGGACACGCTGCGGTGTGCACTTGTTGCTCTCGCGAACGTGATCGGCAGCCTGCTTGGACTTGGCGGGCACAGACAGCCAAAAGTTGATCGCGTGTTTGTGCTGATTCTCGAAAACCGATCGTTCGACCATATGTATGCCTTCAGCGGACTCACCGGGACTGGAATCGATGGTCTTCCGACTTCCATTGACGCCGCGGGTCCAGGCGATACGAACCTGCATCCGACAACCAATCTCCCGGTGGCCACAAATGCCCCAGCGGATCTGGCACTGAAAGGCGTCGATAAAGATCCTCCGCATGAGTTCAAAGACGCATTGGCGGCGTTGTGCGGAACCGCTCAGGCCTATGATCCTACTCAAGGCTATCCACCAATCGACAACTCCGGGTTCGTGGCGCATTACCTGGCCAAGGGCGGCGCAAGCGCGGAACGCGCCATGAGTTGCTTCTCGCCAGAACAACTTCCCGTCCTTACGACGCTCGCTCGCGAGTTCGCAATCTGTGACGCCTGGTTTTCCTCCCTCCCCGGCCCCACGTGGCCGAATCGTTTCTTCTCAATGGCTGCGTCGTCGGGCAGCCTGGACGACAGCCCAAGCAAAGCAGACGTCGTCCTTTCAGTGACAGTCAACGGCTATCGTTTTTATAACGGGACTATTTTCGATCGCCTGGACGACCGATGCATTGAATGGAAGGTCGTCGAGGGCGATGACTTTCCGGTGGCTTTTGCGTTGCACGGAATGAACCTGAACGCGTTGCAAGGCCGGTTTCAGAATTTTGAGGATTTCGTGGAAGCTGTTGGTGATGCGGATTACGGCCCCAGATTCGTCTACATCGAACCGCAATACGGCGAGAGCACCTTTGGCGCCACCGGGCCGGGCGACTATACCTGTGGCAACTCAATGCACCCGCTCGATGATGTCACTCGTGGCGAGCGCCTGATCAAGGACACCTACGAGGCAATTCGAAACTCGCCGCACTGGGAACGAAGCATGTTGATTGTCACGTGGGACGAGCACGGTGGCTTCTACGATCACGTGCCGCCTCCCGCCGCGACGCCTCCGGGAGACAACGCCGTTGACAATTACAACCACTTCGGTTTCAAGTTTGACCAACTGGGAGTCCGTGTGCCGGCGCTCGTGATTTCGCCGTATGTCCGGCGAGGCGTGATCGATCACACGACCTACGACCACACTTCTATCCTGGCGACCGTGGAGCGGCTATTCAGGTTTGGTCCGCTTACGCGACGAGACTCGGATGCAAATGACACGCTTCATCTCTTGAGTCTTAATGCCCCCCGAGCCGACACGCCAGCAACGCTTCCGGACCCCTACTCCCCCGCATCACTTAAATGTGCGGACTCGCCCGAGTCGGAAGACATACTCTTGCTCCGCCGATCAGAGCTGCGAATCGCCCAGCAGGAACGGCACGTACGATCGACGCTGGGTGCAGATGGGGAAGCACCCGAACTGCCGGGATCGACGCAACTTGGTTTCGCCCAGGTCGCGCTCATGAAGGTGCTTCAGACCGCGAGGTACCCCGAACGCAACGTGTGGATCGAACAGTTCAAAAGAATCCAGACGCGACTGGATGCCGAGCTTTTTGTCGTGGAGGCAAAACTTCAAATTCGGCACGACATCGATCTGAAGCGTCCGCGCCGGACAAAACCGCGACGCCGAGCGCCGTAGCGAGGTAAAGCAACGACAGGTGCGTTCAGGGCGGAGGTGTCCCTCCAGGTATGGTCGAGATCAGACAAATGGCAGACAGGTCTCAGGAGGAGTAATGGCCGAATTCACCGTCAACCTTCAGCGATTCGATCCTTACCAGAACTTCAAATTCCGAGTGAAGTGGGACGGCCGCTACGTCGCAGGAGTATCCAGGGTCAGCGCTCTGAAGCGCAGTATCGAAATTGTTGAGCATCGCGAAGGCGGCGATACTTCCAGCTCGCGCAAGTCTCCAGGACGGACCGAGTTTGAAGCAATAACGCTCGAGCGCGCCATCACCCATGACAACGACTTCGAGCAGTGGGCCAACGCGGTGCCTATTCCGGGACCCGGCCAGAACACCGAACTGTCGCTCAAAAACCACCGGAAAGATGTGACCATAGAGGTTTACAACTCCAACTCAGACCTGGTCATCACCTACAAGCTCTTGCGGTGCTGGGTGAGCGAATACCAGGCGTTTACTGAGCTCGACGGGAATTCGGTTGTTGTTGAGAAGCTCAAGCTGGAGAACGAGGGTTGGGAGCGCAGTCAGGTCCATACCAATCCCGTCGAATCCGTTTGACCACCAACTTCCACCGCTGCGTGGCACTTCCAGACAGGCACGCGGAGTGGAAGAGCGAGATAAGCCGCGGAATTCGCGGTTGGTGCGGTCGCGTACCCAACGGCAGCCGGTCCGGGCGTGATGCCCGGACCGGTCGATTCAGTTTGAGGGTGACGAAACCGAAGTAAGTCTCACTGGCCTTGACTGGGTCCGTGTTCGCCTGCTTCGTGGGACGTCGTAAGTTTTACGCACATTTTGGAATCAACAAGTTAGATGGCTCGCCGTCGCCTAACTTGGCCGCTGCACAAGCCGAATCATGCCGGCAGCGAATACAACCCCACGCTCCGGCTGCCGATTGCGACGCTTATACTTTGGGACGCCGCGACGAGCGCACTTCCACTCCGGTATCAAGAGTTGGCGCCCATTCATGTCTGAGTCGTCCCGCGCAGCCGGTGCCGTCTTTCTCTCATATGCCTCCGAGGATGCGGCACCGGCGTCCCGCATCTGCGAGGCGCTTCGTTCCGCGGGAATCAACGTGTGGTTCGATCAGAACGAACTACGTGGCGGGGACGCGTGGGATCACCAGATTCGCCGGCAGGTTGACGAATGCGCGCTATTCATTCCCGTCATTTCTGAGAATGCCCAAGCCAGGCCTGAAGGATATTTCCGACTGGAGTGGGACCTTGCCGATCAGCGTAGCCACAGGATCGGTCGCAACAAAGCATTCATTGTCCCGGTATGCATCGACCAGATTGCAGAACGCGGCGCCGATGTACCCGACTCCTTCTTGAAGGCGCACTGGATGAGGCTTCCAGGTGGGGAAACACCGCCGTCGTTTACCGCGAGGATAGTGGGACTTTTAAGAGGCGAAGGGGCGCCACAGTCGCGACCGACGGGCGCGCGGCAGGCGGTGGCGCCCGTGCTGCCGAATCCATCCCATTGGCGGACCTTCCTCCTTATCGCATCCGTCGTAACAGCGCTCGCCATCGGCTGGCAAGCGTGGCGGGCCTACCGGCCCGGCTCAGAGCCCTACCTTGCGGAGGGAACACCACCCACCCTTACGACCGCTGCTCCGACGGTGCCCGATAAATCGATTGCGGTGTTGCCGTTTCTGGACATGTCTCCCGGGAAGGACCAGGAGTACATGTCCGATGGCATCGCAGAAGAAATACTGAATCTTCTCGCCCAGGTGCCCGACTTCAAGGTGATCGCACGAACCTCTTCGTTCTCGTTCAAGGGTAAGAATGTACCGATCGCCGAGATCGCAAAGCAACTTAACGTCAGCAACGTACTCGAGGGCAGCGTACGAAAGTCGGGAAACACACTGCGAATCACGGCGCAGCTGATCCGCGCGGCCGACAGCACCCACCTGTGGTCGTCGAGTTACGACCGCCCGTTGACCGACATCTTTGCGGTGCAGACCGAGATTGCCAATGCCATCGTGCAGGCGCTCCAGATTGGCCTGATGGGTGGAAAGCTGACCCGTCGCGAAGGCGGCACTGAGAACCTCGAGGCGTACCAGCTTTACCTCCGCGCAGTCGCCGAATACAGCCGGAACTCCGCCGAGTCCCTGAAGTCCGCCGGCGAGCTGGCGACGAAGGCAGTACAACTCGACCCGGATTTCGGTATGGGCTGGTCAGCCCTTGCCGACGTGTACATGGTCAGCGCGGAGAATCTCTACCTGCCCTCATCCGAGGCGTACGAGAAGGCGCGCGAGCTCGCGAAACGCTCGCTTGAGCTGAGTCCGAACATGTCCACTCCCCACGCCACGCTGGCTTTCATGCATCTCGACCACGACTGGGACTGGGCGAAAGCCAGGAGCGAAGTAGCCCAGGCGCTGGCGAGGGAGCCGTCGAATCCATACGCTCTTCATGCCGCTGGAAGACTGGCGGCCACCCTCGGCCAATGGGGTGACGCGGAGCGCCACTTGCGCGCCGCACAAGTGCGCGACCCGCTGAATCCCTTCGCGATGTTCAACCTCGCAGACACCTACTACCGAGCCGGCCGATTCGCGGATTCGGAGAGCGAATTCCGCAAGCTCCTCGCCATGCAGCCGGACTTTGCGTGGGCGCATGCGTACTTTACGAAGACACTGGTCATGCAGGGCAAGAGTGCAGAGGCGCTTGACGTGGCCGAGCGTGAAGCCATTCTTTCGCTCCAGCTGGCGTCGAGATCTATCGCACTGCAGGCCGCCGGCAGAAAAGCCGATGCCGACGAGCCACTTCAAATCCTGCTCAATGATTGGTCTGACTCCGCGGCGTACTACATCGCGCAGGTCTACGCGTATCGTCGTGAAAATGACAGGGCCCTGGAGTGGCTCGAGCGAGCGTACCGGCAGAAGGACGTCGGTCTCGACGAAATCGTCGGCGAACACTTGTTCAATGAACTTTCAGGAGATCCGCGATACAAGGCGCTACTGCGAAGGATGAACTTGCCAGAGACCACCGCTCGATCCGCAGCCTGACTTATGCAATTGGATCCACCCGCGACTGAGCCGCCCGCCACCGCGGGCGCCGTCTTCCTTTCATACGCCTCCCAAGACGCGGAAGCGGCCGCGCGCATCTGTGACGCACTCCGTGCTGGCGGCATCGAGGTGTGGTTTGACCGCAGCGACCTGCGCGGTGGCGACGCCTGGGACTCGAAGATCAAGAAGCAGATCCACGACTGCGCTTTGTTTGTTCCCTTGATCTCCGCCAACACGAACGCCCGAGCCGAAGGCTATTTTCGCCGCGAGTGGAATCTCGCGACGCGTCGGCTACTGGACATGGCGCAAGACGCGCCGTTTCTCGTACCAGTCGCGATCGACGCGACCCGTGAAGACCATGCGCGCGTGCCGGAAGAGTTCCTGCATGTGCAATGGACCCGCGTGCCGGGAGGTGATGCTCAACCGGCATTCGTACATCGAGTGCGCCATTTGCTCGGCGGCGAAGGTCTTGCCGAATCCTCAACCACATCCGCGCTGCGGTCAGCAACTCAGCCTGCTGGAAAGTTTTCTTTCAGGAAAGCACCTGTTTCGCCAAGGCAGCGGGTCGCACTCGTTTCGGCATTATTGTTGCTAGCGGGAGGTGCGGGCCTCTGGTATTACCAACGTTCCAGCGACTCTCCGGATGCTGGAGAGATTCCTGCTGCCAATTCGCCCGATGTGAGCCTGGGTGACACGGTTCCCCCGGTCCCGACAACTGCCGATCCGCGTCCTTCAATCGCAGTGCTGCCGTTCGAGAATCGCAGCGATGAGCCGAAAGATGCTCATTTCGCAGGCGGCATGCACGACGACATCCTGATGCAGCTTACGAAGATCGGCGCATTAAGGGTGATCGCTCGTACCTCAGTAGAACAGTTCCGGGATACAAGACTTTCGACCAGGGAAATCGGTGGCATACTGGGCGTAACGACTATCCTGGAAGGCGGGGTCCAACGCGCCGGCGATCGGGTACGTGTCACGGTCCAGCTTATCGACGCCTCGACCGACACGCATCTCTGGGCGGAATCCTATGATCGCGATCTGACCGCCGAGAATCTGTTCGCGATCCAGACTGAAGTCGCCAAGGCGATTGCCGATGAGTTGAAAGCCACCCTGACACCCGTCGAACGTCGACGTGTCGACAGCATTCCGACCAAGAATCTCGAAGCCTGGGAAGCTTACCAGCTCGCGCGGCAGCGCCTTGCCAAACGGACGACTGCATCGCTCATGGATGCGGAAAAGTTCGCCCAAAAGGCGATCTCGCTCGATCCCCGGTTTGCGCTGGCATATTCTGCCCTGGCGGAGACGCTGGCGCTGCAGATCGCCTATGCCAACATGCCGGAGCGTGCCACCAATGAACGTGCGCAGGCGGCAGTGGAACAGGCATTGAAGCTTGACTCCAACCTTTCCGAAGCTTGGGCGATCTCGGGTTTGATCGCCGAGACCCGTCAGCAGATCGAGCTTGCCGAGCACTTGTATAGCCGGGCGATCGAA
>DATEDU010000293.1:0-25353 GCA_035281525.1 Pyrinomonadaceae bacterium
GGGCACGAGGTAACCGCTTTCGCCGCTCACAACAGCCTCGCGCGCACCGCCTACGTCGGTCACGACCACAGGGCGGCCGGCAGCCATGTATTCAAGAATTGAGTTCGAAAACCCCTCGGACTGGGAACTGAGCACGCAAACCTCGGACAATGCCAAAAGCTCGGCGGTCGAATCGCATCGGCCAAGAAAGAAAACCCTGTCTTTAATGCCGAATTCCTGAGCCAAAGAACGCAGCGAATCCAGCATTTCCCCCTCCCCTGCTATTAGAAACGCTGAATTGGGTATTTTTCGGTGCACTTCAGCCGCGGAACGCAAAAAAGTGGGGTAATCCTTGACAGGCCGCAGGTTAGCGACACTGGTTACAAATCGCAGGGTCTCGCTGGTCGGCAGCCCAAATTTCTTCAGGGCAGCCTCCCGATCCGAAGTCGCTTCTGTAAAGCAGTCCACCTCGAGTCCATTATGAATAGTCAGCACCTTCTCGGGTGGTACACCTTCAACGATGAGTTGTTGGCGAACGGCTTCGCAATTCGCGATGACTACGTGGGCCAGCCGGTAAGCGCCACGCTCGACGAACCGTTTGTGCGAAGCTCGTTTTGCAGACTCTCGGCGCGACGCAATCCGCACGGGCACACGAGCCAGCGCGCCGCCGGCCATTCCAAAAATATTGGTATAGAAATCGTGGGTATGTACGACATCGATTCGCAATTCCTTCAATAGCGTTGCGAACTGCCGTACACGTGTCACAGCATTGGCATCATAAAAGCTCGTGAGAGGAAATTCGGGAATGTCTGTAAAGCCAATCCTCTCGAGCTGGGAGCGCAGAGTGCCGCGCCTACTCAAACAAGCGACGTGCACTCGATACCGGCCACTCTCTTTGAGAAGGCGGGTGAGTTGTACTGCTTGATGCTCAGACCCTCCCTGGTCAAAGCTATCAATCAATTGGAGAACATTTTTAGGTTCAGTAATGATTGGGGTAGGCCCTTCGCGGAAAATATGCTTTGTGATTTACCGATCAAATCCTTCCCCTAATAGTGATGATCCAGCTCGCTTCGAAGGAATAGTAAAACGACTGATTTGATTTTTGATCACGTTCCATTCCTGGGGCGTTATGATACGAAACAAAAGAATCCCTCCAATGTAGGTCATCCCAAACACTGGAATGGCTATCATCAGTTTAAATAGTGGACCAGACGCCCCAAGCAAACGGACGAGGAGCCAGCTAATCACGCCGGCGATGATTGCAGCCACCGCGATCCGACCTACATCCTTAAGTAATAATAGGTCCGCCCTGGTTACTCCTATAACCTGTGCCGACTTTGTTGCCGTGAGTACGTTCTCAATTGCGGCAACCAGGACAACTGCACTTATTGCTCCTACTAAGCCGAACCTGCTGGTAAAAAAGACAAGGCCGCCTACCAGGACGAGTAGCAATACAACTCTGACCTTAATCAGAAAAAACCGATACTCAGGATATGCTCTGACCACCGGGTCATATGCGATTGGAATCAAGGCGAGCGGGATCAGCGTTACGTTTATTGCGAATATAGGCCAACTGGGAAGATATTGTTCGGTGAATAAAACCGTAATGAAGTCTCGACCAATCACTAATAACAGCACATATAGAGGAAAAAACAACGCAGCTACTTTGCGAAGCATTCTTGCTAGAAGTTGAATTATCTCCGCGTGCTGGTTTTGACTCTGCAAATAACTTACTCTCGGAATGAGCACGGCACCAACAGCTTCCGTTACAATATCCGGCAGAAGAACATTAAAACATCCCACCGCATAGATGGCGTAAGCTGCCGCGCCAAAATTATAGGATACGTAATAATTATGAAAATCCGCGTGAGTCCTAAACAGAATTGCCGCGAGACCCAGGGGTAACGCATACGCCATCTGTCGTCGCATGATGGACCAATCGAAAGTCCGCCAGAACGCTCCAAATCGCGACCGCAAATACCAGACGAGTACACAAACCTGTAACGTGCCATGAATGATGGCCGCATAAATCAGGGCTCGCACCGACCCGATGACGAGGGCGGCAGAGAACAAAAATATGGCCTTCACTAATTGGGAACTGACAATGAATAGGGTGGCAACCTTGGCCTCCTGATTCGCAATTGCGAATGTGTCCAGAGGCGCCGAAAGAATCCATACAAACGCAAGCAGACCAACCGGCGCTGCATAGCTCGAGAGTTCGACGTTATCAAACACAGAAGTTAGCAGTTCTGGGAAGAGTATTAAGGTGATGGCGATTACGCTACCAACACCAGCGTAAAAGAGAAGTATGTTAAAGGATATCTCACCCTGGCGGGCGCGTTCGCGGGGCAAGAAGTAATATGCGCTGTGTCCAAAACCTAAAGGAAGAGTAACGACGGCGGTACCAACTAAAAGGAATAATTGCTTGTATACGCCGAATTCCTGTTGACTCATACGCCGCACCAGCAGCAACGGCAAGCCAAAGCTAAAGGCGAATGAGACGATTCTTGCGCCGATGAACCATATGGTTCGCGCGGTTAATGAAAGATGGTCTTCCTGAATGTCCTGCATAACCGCTACGTGTTTCTTGATGCAAGTAGATTACGGATTCGGGTGGTGTAAAAAAGCCATGGGGCCACGCGTAACAAAAGAATTGCACAGGAGACTTTCCAGCTTTTCAAGAATACATTTGCATCAGTCAAGTAATGGAACGCCTTTTTAGTGTCACCTTGAAACAGGGCTTCTTTTCCTTCAAACAAGCTCAACATCGCTCGGTAGTGGAGCTGCCTCTGTTTCAATAACTTGTTTTGGTCCGCGGTGAGCGGCATTTTTTCCACCTTATCGAGAACCCTGATAATGCTTGCGTGGAACAGAACGAGCTGAGATGAGAGTTGTCCTTTCCAAAAGCGCCGTCGTACCAATGGACGACGGTGATACACAATCTGGCTGCCCTGCTTTGCAATACGCAACCACAGGTCAAAGTCGTCCGCGCCCATCATGGCTTTATCTTCATCGAACATTCCGGCAGCAACAATTGCTGCCCGCCGCGCCGTTACCGACACCATCACGTTGCATTGCTCTACTAACAGACTCTCGAACGTCACTTCGCCTTCAGAGGGACATACGTCCATAAATGTCCGCCCCACGCTGTGGCCCTCGCCGAAATGCAGAGCGTTTGAATAAACGACAGCAATATTGGAATTCTGTTCGATGATGCCAAGCTGTACCTGCAAATACTCCGGCTCCCATAAATCATCTCCATCGAGTAACGCAATAAATTCACCGCGAGCCTGGCGTATGCCCGTATTACGAGCAGCCCCGGTGCCCTTATTTGGTTGCTTGACGTAAACGATGCGATTGGAATAGGACGCGAGCACCTCTTCCAGTTTGAAAGTATCTGGAGATCCGTCATTGACGACTATGATCTCGAAATCGGTAAACGTCTGCTGCAGCACTGAGTCAAGGGCTTCGCTGATGAAAGGGGCGGCATTGTAAGCAGTAATGACCACGCTAACTTTGGGAGCGCCGTTGGATTCATCTTGTCTTAGGACCTCTACCACAGAAAGAAACGAAGGGAGGGATGTCAACGGTTGATGGTGATCAGGAAGTGGAACACCTTGTTTAGAAAACGTTCACTCAAGAAACTTCGTTATTATGGTCCTGTCGCAAAAAGACGAATTCGTTGCATCCAAGACCAACGCCGCCACATTTGAGTTTAGTTAACGTGAAGCCTTTTAGCCGGTAAAAGTCAAAGATTTGCTCAGGCGTCGCGACTTCATAAGGGTACCCGCCTACCCAGTCAATGATGTCGTGCCACCGGTTCATGCCGCGTTTCTTGTACGCTGTCCACGTGCGAAGGTACGACGCAGGGCTAAGTGTTAGAAGCGCTCGTAAAAGTGACTTCGCTTCTCCTGGCATTATGACGATCAAAGCAAATGGGACACGCAGGAGTTTTGGGAGTCGATTGTACGTTCGTTTGATCCACTTCCACCTGGAACTCTGACTGCCCGTATCATTGTAGATCGCAATAAACAGCTTGCCGCCAGGACAGACAGTTCGATGAACGTTTTCGAGAGCCTTCCACATCTCTCCCGTGTGATGCAGAACACCCCAGGAATAGACGATATCGAATTGGCCCAGAGAATTCAGATAGTCGCGATCTAGTGCAGACCCTTCCTCAATCCTCCATGAATTGTCGTCATGGAAGTACCGCGCCTTCAGCTCTGAAGTGCAAGCGACCGATTGGGGATCGTAGTCAAAGGAATGGACGGCCGCGCCTAACCGTCTTGCCGCAAGACTGAATAAACCGCTACCAGATCCAATATCGAGAAATCGCTTTCCGGTAAGGTCTTCGACTTCCAGCATTTGACGAAGAGATTGTTCGGCGTTTGCAATTCTGGCGTCGTCAAGGCAAGACAGAAAGCGGCTCCAGTTTTCACCGAATTCGAATCTCTCACCTTCGCGCACTTCCTTTGAGTGCGCGTGGGAAGCAACCTCTTCAATCATGCTATATTCGCTCGCTATTTTATTGACCTCGGGTAATCGGCTTTCTGGCGATTAAAAAGACGCCGCTAATAATCAGTTCTTCGTCTGGTAATGTCCTGAATTTGGGAATCAAACGCGGTCGAATTTCGTTGACCAACATTTGTGCTGTTGCTACATAATCAGATCCACGATCGAGTGTCTCTTCGTGCGGGTGCAAGTCACCCTTTCCCTTTCGACCGATCACGTCTGTGATTAGCAACCTGCCTTCGTAACCTAGTGCTGTCAGGATCGCCCGATAATCGCTCATTAACTTTCGATTAGCCCGGCCTGAACCTTGAGCCATTAAGCGATAGACGGGCTCGGGTATAGTCAGGTATGTCAATGGATTCAATCCGTGATCTCGAAACATACCTTTATCGCTCAGGTCAATCTTATGGAGCATGAACCCGCCCGGAACAAGTAAGCGATCCATTCCCTCGAACGCCTTCTCTGGCTCATATATATCCTGAAGGGCGCCTCTGGAAATTACGAAATCAAAGGGTGGTCCACTGGCCAGGACTTCACTTTCCTCTACATCCACGCCGTATATACACTGTATTCTTTCTTCGTTACGTATGACGCCATTTGTGAGATCAATCGCGTCATCAAAACGAGATTTTGCGCTTTCATCCAGTGTTTCACGAAGTGCACTGTAAATATGCCGTTCTTGTTCGTTGTCACGCTTCGCATAGAACTTATCAAGACAAGACACGTGAGATGCGCCTTCAGCAATGAATTTCAAGGCTACCCCGATATTGTCCCCGAAACCTACTTCTAGAATTCGCTTTCCTCTGAACCCCGAGGACTGTAGGCCCGAATAAGTTAAGTAGTCGTTAAATTGTGCGACTATGTAGTCGAGACTCTGTGCGAGCGTTCGTCCTTTGTGGGTAGAGCCCAGGATTGACTCCGTGTTGCCTGAGTTGAATCGTCTCGTCGTCGACCAGTTTTCATAGATCGTATACGCGATGATCGCGCTCTTCGACTTTTTAGCAATTTGACGTAGCGTGGGACTCATTAACTTAACGCCAGCGCGGCATCCGAATAGGATGGTTCGTTGCTCGGTTGGTCCACAAAGGTGCGGTGCCACAGCTCCAGCATGAACAGGCCCCACATTGCCTTAGAGTGGTCGCGCCGACCCCGCTCATGCTCTTCAAGCAGGACGTCGACGTAATGAGGATTCACATAGTCGCGTTGCCGGGCTCGCAATCCTTGCAATGCATCTCTAATACGTTCTCTCAATTGGACGTTAATCCACCGTTGAATCGGCATCCCAAAGCCTTGCTTCGGCCGGTTAACAATTTCCTGAGGAACCAGGTCTTCAACAGCCTGCTTAAAAATGTACTTGGTTTCCACGCCCGACATCTTCATTGAAGCCGGGATGCGCATGACAAATTCAATAAGCTTGTGATCGAGCAGAGGCACTCTCGCCTCCAACGAAACCGCCATGCTCATACGATCGACCTTCGTGAGAATGTCGCCCGGCAGATACGTTTTGCTATCGATGTGAAGAAGCTGGTCCAACGGATCGCCGGTGTTAACCTTTGCAGCATAAGCACGAAACTCTGAGAGCACGCCTCCATCGGTCGCGAGCTGTTTCTTGAAGTCGCTTGTGTAAAGCAGTTGCTTGTTCAATCCGGTAAAGACAGACACGCTATCCAGATATCGATTCACAGGATCGAGAGCGACATTGTGAAGATAGTTGCGGCCCAGTGTGCCGTGCGGCAATTTCGCACTCAACCGCTGCATTACTCCCTCTCGGATGACACGCGGCAGCAGGCTGAAGCCTCTTCGCTTGCGATCGATAACGTAGCGGGTGTAGCCGGCGAATAACTCATCGCCGCCGTCGCCGGAAAGCACAACTTTCACGTGTTCACGAGCAAGCTTCGACACCATGTAGGTGGGAATCGCTGAGGGATCGGCGAACGGTTCGTCAAAGTGCCAGACCAGCTCATCAACAACATCGCATATCTCAGGAGTTACAAAAAACTCATGATGGTCAGTCCCAAATTTCTTCGCCGTCAACCGCGCATACTTGAGTTCATTGTAACTATCCTCGTGAAAGCCAATTGAAAAAGTTTTCACGGGCTGGTCCATATGACGGGCCATAAGACCAACAATAGTGCTCGAATCGATGCCGCCGGACAGGAAAGCTCCCAATGGTACGTCCGAAACCAAACGCAACCGGACGGCGTCGTCGAGGAGCTCGCGCAAACCGTCGATGCAGTCATCACGCGTCATTGATGGGTCAGGACTAAACTGAAAGTCCCAATATTTTTCAACGGTAACGCGACCTTCCGAGAAAGTCAGATGGTGGCCGGGCGGTAGTTTGTAGATGCCCTGGAAAATACATTGAGGATCCGGCACGTAGCCCAGCGTCAGGTACGCATCCAGCGCCGTCCAATCAATCTCGCGCTTGACTTCCGGATGCACGAGTAGCGACTTGAGCTCTGAACCAAAGACGAAGGTGCCTTGGTCTGTCAGCGTGTAATAGAGGGGTTTCTTACCGGCACGGTCGCGAGCGATGAAAAGTCTCTGCTTGCGGTCATCCCAAATCGCAAAAGCAAACATTCCGCGGAGATAGTCCACGCCAGATGGTCCAAATTCCTCGTAGGCATGAACGATTGCCTCGGTGTCCGAATGCGTCTGAAAAGTGTGACCGTGCGACCTAAGGAGAGAATACAGCTCGCGGAAATTATAGATCTCTCCGTTAAAGACAATGGTGACCGAGCCGTCTTCGCCGGAGATTGGTTGATGGCCGCTGACCAGATCGATGATCGAGAGCCGGCGCATACCCAGTACCGCGCCATTTTTGATCATGACCCCGTGATCATCCGGCCCCCTGTGAAAGATGGCCTGACACATCCGGTCGATCAAATCGGCCGTTCTTGCAACCTGCGCCTTGTCAGCGCGTACAAACCCTGTTATGCCGCACATCTATCGAGCAACGTCGTTCGAGACGTTGGATAACTGTTGTTGAGCATGCGCCGCGTAAATGCGGCGCATCGCTATTGCGTAACCGACAAGATAATAAACGTACCACTGGTACGCCACGGCAGCGAAAAAGCTCGCCACCATGTAACCAAAAAGACTTGCGCCTAAGCCGACGGACAAATAGTAATAAAACCGTTCGTCTTTTTGCCCGTACGTCCTCTTCTCGATCTCCTTCAATTTCTTGTAAGGATAGATCAAAAACATCATGTAAAAGATCATCGCCGGTATACCCATTTCCGATGCTACCTGGGTATATGCGTTATGTGATCCCAATTCCTGAAACGACTTGTGGTGAAAGTTTCCCAAGCCCACCCCGGTCAACGGATATCTGAGTGCGACGAGAACTGATCTTTGCAAGACCTGATTTCGCTGGCTGGAAGAGCCGGTGATATCGCTGGCTGTATCAAAAATTGTGAGTAAGCGTCCCCCATAATCGCCGGGCGCCACAGCAAAAAAGAGCACCATCGCCAAAACGAGTCCCGCTGTCGCATTGAAACGGTTGCCACGCCCCAACTTAATTACCAGAACAATCGCCACTGCTAACAGACCAAGAAAACCGCCGCGGGAGAAAGTGACGACTATGCCCCCGATCATCAGTAGAGCGATTGGAAGATAAACGATTTTTGGAATAGCGCCGCGGTGTGCAAATGCCAAAGCGACCGCTATTGGCACCATAGTTACCAGGTGTAGCGCCAAATCGTTCGAGTTCTCAAATAAACCCTTGATTCGACCAGCGATTCTTAGATCATTGTTTATGGCTTTACCTACCCCGAATACACCAGATTGATAATCAAGTATGGCATTAATGCTCAGATAAACACTTACGCCAAGCGCTAGCAGAAGCAACCAGTACAACCGGTTCTTACTACGCACAACGTTGACAATGACGATAAAAATCAGAATGGCCTTGATTAATAGTTCACTAAAATCTTCCCAGGCTTCACCGGGATTAATAGCCAGCGGAATCGAAAAAAGTGCCGCCAAGCCGATGAGCAAGATGAGGTTTATTTCTCGTGGACGCGCGGTGAAGTTACCTTCGAGTGTGAGCTGGGTAATTGCGAAGACAATCAGCGTGATCAGGCCGCTGTAGAACGCCATCGACGTAAGTGAGGAAAGCGCAGGAAACAATTCATAAGGCCTGAGGTAAAGGACGATGCTAAAAACAAAAAGACAGCAGAAGGTGAGGCTGTGTCCTCGTTGACGAAGCCAGCGAGCAGTCTTGGTCAGTGCAGATGCACTAGCCGGTGTTTGCTCGGTGGTTGGCGAAGGAGAGGCCGCATCCTGATTATCAAAAGATGTGAACTTACCTGAGCTCGGCCATACTTCGTCAGCATCAGCTTGGACAGCCTGCGATCGAAATACTGGTTCGTAATCTTTTTCAGGTTTTACTGCCATCGAAAAGCCAACCGCAACATCATTAAGAATACGCAACCACGCAATAGAGCTTACCGACCTTCGTTAGCGTGTGGCGGCTGAACCCTGCGTCTTTCATCAATTGATCAATGCGCGCGGCACTGTAGAAAAAAACGTCGCATCCTTTTGCATTCAATCTCACTTTACGGATGGGCGCGCGCCACGTCCACAAACGCGGAAACGACATGATCGCCTTATCGGATACTTCACGCATCCGTCGGAGAACCGGCAGAGGATCTCGTATATAGTCAAAGAGTCCAATGCCAAAGCTCACGTCGAATTTCGAGTGGGAGTTGTTGTTGTATGCCAACAGATCAGTTTGGATGAAGGTACAACGGTCATCCAGGTTTTCGGCTACGCTCGCCTTTTTGCATAAATCGACCATCACTTCTGCAATGTCGATCCCGACGACCTTCCCCGCTCCGCGCCGAGCAAGCTCTAGACTGTAAAGACCATTTCCACATCCAACATCAAGAAATTTTCGATTGGCGACTGGTTCACAGTTTTCAATCGTAAACTCATAGCGTTGGTACATATCCTTCCTGAATACCTGATCGAGCGTGTTAGAGAACCCGGATTTCTTGTGGGTGTAGATTCGTTGGAAAGCGTCGGCTTCGCTGTTCCAAAACCTTCTCTGCGCCAATAATTCCTTGCTCAAAGTCCCAGTACCTCTCTTATTGTCGTGAATTGAAAATCGTTAAGCAGCTTCTCAAGCCTTTTTTCTGTTTGATCTATATTGCGATAGTGACGGAATCTTTGCGAAAACGACAGGTTTTTTACCTTTGGCTGGCCCGGATCGAGCTCCCACGGGTGGAGGTAGAAGACCGCCGGCCGGCCCTGGGCGTTCACTTTTTGCATGCAATACTTCGTATATGCATAAGGAAACAAACGGAAATAACCCCCTCCTGAGAACGGGAAGCGCCTGCCGAAGACCTCCAAACAGCTCATAGGGAATTCCACCAACTCTGGCGTGATTTTGTAGGGCGTCAACGGCGCTTCGACCATCCCATAGTCGGGGTGAAATCCAACCGGGAAGACTGACGAGTCGTATTTAAATTGATGCTTCTCGAGGATCGGAAGGGCCCATTCCTTAGTCTTGTTTACCATGGTAAACGAGGGTGCCCTGAACCCAAGTGGACGGCTCTTAACACCGCACCGTTCGATTGCCCTGAGCCCTCGCGCTAGATCGGCGTCAAACTGTTCCGGCGTAATCTCTGTTAGCAGTAGATGATCGTAGCCGTGAACCGCGATTTCGTGCCCGAGATCATCTAGCTCCTTAACCAGCTCGGGAATTCTTTCGGCGACCCAACCAAGCACAAAGAACGTCGCCTTCGTGTTGTACCTATCAAACAGTTCTATCAACCGCCGCGTGCTGTCGTGCACTCTCAGCTCACAGCTGTCCCAATCGTCTCTTCGAATTGCTCGACTGAGGTTGTGAACGCAAAACCAGTCTTCGAGATCTATCGAAATGGCGTTCTTAATTCCTGACACTAAGCGCTTCCCTCCCTTGAAGAGATGATTGCCGATGCGTTTCGGGAGGAGATTTGCGCGTCCCTGACAGGCTCCCATCGAACATAGCGTTCACCACGAATCAGTTTTATGAACGCAAGCACCGAAGCGAGATTTGTTATGACGAAGTACTGAGGAAACGCGAGCAAGTTTGACTTTACGCCGGCTTTTTCAAACAGCCATGAAATTGCGGCAACCAAATAGAACGCGATCTGACAACCGAAAACGATCGCATAAAGAAGACTTCCCGGTGCGAGGATTCCTGATGTTATGAGTATCACCAGCAGGAAAAGCGGGGTCAGATAGCGCATTACTTTGTGCGACAAAAGCTGAATTGCATAGAAGCCGCCAGTTGCTGGATTCAACATATCGCGGTTGCGCCATAGATCCGCAAAAGTCTGTGTGATGATGCGAACCCGAACGGCCAGCTCCTTGTTCGCGTGCGCGTTCGGCTCTTCTCTACAGACTGCAGTTGGTTCATAAATGGCACGCAACCCTTGCTTAACCATCATCGTGGCGATAACAAAATCACTGCACGCTTCGTGGTAGAGTGGCACGTAAGCAGACTTCCTCACCGCATACATGCAGCCACACACTCCGATCAAAGACCAGATCGAACTCTCACCCTTTTTCAGCAGGAACTCGTAATTCCAATAAGACCGGGTTCCCTGGCCCACTGTCGAGTAGTCCGCTGCATAAATGACTCGGCCCGTAGCCGCGCCGACATTAGGATCGGCAAAGTTCGGCACCAGCAGTCGCAGTACATCCGGCTGGTAATGTGTCGTGGCGTCAGAAAAAAGCAAAATGTCGCCGGTCGCCTTCTCTGCAGCCGCATTCTGTGCGGCAGTCTTCCCGAGTCGTTGAGTTTGACGGTGTAGATGAACTCCCTTTGAAGCGTAGCTCAACGCTATTTCGTCCGTTCGATCGGTAGAACAATCGGAAGTAACGATTATTTCGAGATGTGATTTTGGATAATCGAGTGCAAGAGTATTTTCGAGCTTGGCCGCCAAATCGCGTTCTTCGTTATACGCGGCAATAATCACCGTGACTGTGGGCGTATATGGACTACGGCGAACTGGTTTCCCTCGAACGGCGCTTACAACGATTAGCAAGAGAGCATAGCCGGCATACGTGTAGGCCAGCGCCGCTACACTCACCCAAAAGACCGTCTGAATGATTAGCTGAAAGTTCATCATCTCAGCGTTGAAATGCGGTCCGCTCACTCATGTGTTTGTGCAAACCAACAAATATACGTACCCCCTGCGATTTCAACCGCACGTAGATCACGCTCTAACCGCCGTATGAAATGGTCCAGCGAAGTGGGAGTTTCGGAGGAGAAAACGACAATGCGGAACTTGCTCACGACGTGGATTGCCTACATCACGACTGCGTGCCCGCCTAAAGGGCAGACAGTCTGCAAAGTAACATATTGCAACGGCTTATGCTAACCGCGACCGTCGCAACCCCAGGGCTGTCTTTGACTTAATGCTTATGTCGCGACGTGCTTGAGATTTCAGCTGTCAGATCTCAGATTTCAGCTCTCAGATCTCAGATTTCGATCTCAGATCTTAGATTTCAGATTTCGATCTCAGATCTCAGATCTCAGATTCCAGATCTGAAATCTAAGGCTAGATCAGCACCGATTGACTCTCATTTGAAGCCACAAGATCCCTTACTCGCTCGCGCAACGCGCCCTCAAAGCGCCTCGCCTCCTCGACCTCCGCAAACGCCAGAGAACGCAGTTCCTGTTCGATGCGGCGACGGTAATCTGAAACGAGCGAATCCGAAACACCCAAAATCGCCGCCACTTCCAATTGGGTAGTTTGCTCAGGGCTCAGGTAACAGTGCCAAAGCACGCCTAGAATCCTATTGTATTGCTTAATTTTGCCGCGAACAGTTCCATGCAACCGCTTCAGAAATTGATCCACGAACCCAGCAGCCTCGTTTTCAGATTCGCGGCGCAGGAGCCCCTGTTCGGGATTGTCCCGCTTATCCACGGGCTCAAAATGGTTTTCGTTCTCGTTGTCGTCCGCATCCAGAGGCACAAGATAAATGTCCATCACGGGCAGGCGGGACATCACGAGACTGCGCAACGTACGGACGTCAGCAGGAGAGTCGATCGCATCCAGCACGGACACGATTAAGTCTTCGAGGTCTGAGTTACTAATGACAACCTGCGAATCTCCGGTGCAGCCAACCATCCGCGTGTCTCTCGGACGTACCGGCACGATGTGAGCTCGCTGCTCCATGTCATGCGCGTCTCGCCGCGACTTGTCGGTCGCCCATTCGCTCAAACCATAGACCCGATCAGCCAGACGACGATGTGGCTCATCGTTCATTCCACTCGAGTCGAAACGGCGAAAATTCGAACTGGATTGAATCAGAGTCGAAATGCGTCGCGCCAGCCGGTAGCTTTCCGGATGGCGCTTTCGGAGTTCGGCCGTTAGCAGGTTCGTCAGCTCGATTTGGCTGATTTCGCACTCAATCTCGTAGTCCGTCATTTCGGAATCGAGATAATGCTCGAACCGCTTCTTACTCAAAAGTTGGACGAAGAGCTCCTGGGTCAGGTCTGTGTAAGCCGAGGTTGCGCCTTCCTCTACCAGCAAGCCGGCGCTGCGTGAGGCGCGCACCAAAGGGTGATGAGAGACGATGCGATGGAGCTCAGTCCAAATGCGGGTTACATCGGAAAGCCTGAGACTCTCGACCCATTTGCTGTTTTTTCCGGCGCGTTCTGGGCGTCGCGTCCGAGACTGCTCTCCGGCGGCAGTAGGCTCAAATTCTTTTTTTGGATCTTGACTTATAGCTTTCACAGCGTTATCCGTGGCGATGCGGTGTTGGGTAAAAATTTTTCTGCCTCTTTTGGGGACAAGGAACCGGATGACTCTTTTTTCGGGCTAGTTCAGGATTTCGGCCTTTCTTATCAATTTCTCTTCTGAGCTGACTGGCGGCCGTCTTGAGGTGAACTGGCTGAGGACTTTTGGGCCTGGTGTTTTCAAATTTGGCTCGATTAACCGCGCCCTTTTTCTAATAAATAGACTTTGACCGTCCAGGGTCTGAACTAAGGGACATTGACCGGAAGCTTGGGAGATGATCCAAGTGAAGTTTCTTCCTGGAAAAGAGAGGGTCACAAGAGCCTTAGCTCTTATGACTTACGGGCGACATCTTAGCAAGTTTTTAAACAACGGGCAACATATTTTTACACACCGTTAAAAGTATTGATAGCATTAGAGAAAGCCGAAAGGTGGGTGTGAGAAATCTCTGGAATTGAGGCTAAATTAAGCTTTTTCTGGGGATGAATACAAAAGCGCCCCCCGCCCGCTTGTCGAGCGCTAGCACTCTTGTTTCAAGGTAGGCTTTCGGACCGTTTTCATGACCGTTTCCAGCGCAATTTCGTTTAAAAAAACCATTGCGTGCCCTTCATCGGGGGTGCTCCTCTCGTACCGTGCCCAGTCTCTTTCGCGGGAGATCATGAGCATCGTCAGACACCACCTATCGAAGTGCGACTTTTGCTCGGCCGAGATTCCTTTGTTGAGCTTTTACCAGAAGCCTCGCCGCGGCGAATGCAAAGCACCCGAGATACCGATCAATCTTCGAATCCTGGCGGAATCATTGCTCGTGAGGAGTCGTGAGCCGCGAAGAAAACGCGTCCGCCGAAAACTCAAGCTGCTAATCGCTGATCGCGTCCACTAAGGACGACCTAAATTCGATCGCTCAGACACCTCCGACTATTGACAGTAGTTTTTCACCTCCCTATACTTCTCCTCCTTTCCAAAAGTCGAGAAAGTGACGAACTACTACGTGAAAGATTCGCGTCCAAGAATAGCTGTCAGGGGATTCAAGCTCGTCGCCGGCGAAGCGGGTCATGTGCTCGGTGAGCTGGAAACAGCCATCATGAACGTGTTCTGGAAAGAGCACGCCCTGACGGTCACGGATGTCGAAGAGAAGCTGCGTGGTAGGCGACAGATTGCGCATACGACCGTGTTAACTACGCTAGATCGTATGCATCGAAAAGGATATCTCGTCCGCGAAAAACAGGGTAGGGCGTTCGTATACTCCGCGCGCTATTCACGCGATGAATTTGAGCGTGGTATGGCGCAGGAAGTGTTGGGGGCTTTGTTGGATCACTATCGAGCACCTGCGTTATCGGCGTTCATTGATTTAGTTGGGGAAAACGAGCGCACGCTGGATGAGTTGGAGACGATGATAAGGGAAAAACGTCAAAGCAGCGCGAAAACGAAATAAGTTTACGATGATCGGAAGTTGGAGCAGTTGCTAATCTCTCCCGTTGAGAACTTTGTTCTTCTTTCCACGATTTTCGCCATCGTGTGCTTTGGCATTTCCGTCGGCGTTAAGCTGCTGATCAAGTATCGTCTCTGGAATGTAGGAACCGAGACACTCATTCGAACTTATACCTGGGCCATAGTACTGCCACCAGTTCTGGCTCTTTGGATCGTGGTGGCTGCTTTCCTCCCCGAATGGTTGACGCCTGAAGCATTCGACGCCGCTCACAGTAAGCCACACGAGTTTCACTTGTTAGGGGATCTGACAGCGAAAGTGGAGCCGACTTTGGCATACATGCTGTTGCTGTTTGCCGCCGGCGTGGGATTGTTCGCCGCTTGGTCCGCTTGGCAGAGTTATATGCGCGTGGGACGGCTAATTGGAAAACTGAATTCGAGCGCCGAACCAGCCGAGCCACACCAGATCGCCGCTGTTGAAGAGGTAGCGTCTCGTTACCGATTCGAGGTTGGACTGGTAATTAGCAATTATCCGTTTTCATTCCTGTGGGGATTCAGCCGATCGAGGTTGATCCTTTCCACGGGACTGTTAAGGACGCTGAACGAAGCAGAACTCGCAGGGTTGTTAGAACACGAGGCCGCACATCATGAACGACGTGACAATCTGGTCAAGTTTGCCCTCCTATTGTGCTGCTATTCATCGTTGGCTTTTCTTCTCACTCGCCGTTTACTGACGTGGCGCGCGTTAGAGGTTGAACAATTCTGTGATGAAGTTGCAGCTTCTCGAACGAAGGCTCCGTTGGATATCGCCTCCGCGTTGGTCAAGCTTCGGCGCCAGACATCTCCAACTCCGGTAGGTGCTTCGAGCTTTATCGCGGAAGACACTTCCACTTTTCACTCTCGAGTATCACGGCTGATTGAATCTGTAGACAGGGAAGCTTCGCGATATCAAATAGATTCCCTTAGGAACAGAACTTGGCGGGGATTCGCTTTCGGCGCCATCTTTATCGGATCGTTACTGCTATCTACCTATTTCTTCCCTCTGACCTTCCATCGTGCGGCCGAATCGCTGATTCAACTTTTTACTTAAATCCATATGAGAACAAACGAACCATATTTCCGCACGCTCGGAAAAACTATCGCATGTAGTCGGATGGCAACGCTCATAGTGATCGCGATAGCTCTCATTCAAGCAGGTTGTGGCACTAGGCAACCGGCCGCGGAGGAACATGCGGAAGAAGCGTTATCGCGAACAGAATTCACAGAACGTATTGAGAACTTTTTCGAACACGATCCATTGAAAGCTGGAAAGACCAGCCAGTTTCTGATTCACCTCACTGATCTGTCAGACGGGTCGCCTGTTGAGAAAGCAGAAGTGACATTGATCACTCGCGCAAAAGATGGAAGTGAAGTGATGCAGACCAAGGCCCGCGTCGGCAAGGTGACAGGAATCTACGTGGCCGATGTGTCGATACCAAATCGCGGTGATTACGACATCGAGTTTCACGTCAATAACGCAAGACTTGATGAAAGAATGCCTCTGAAAGATTTTAAGGTGGAATAAACGGTGACCATTCTTCGCTCAATTACCACTTTGATACTTGTGTTAGTAATGGCGCTAACGCTGTGTAACCAAATTACTGCAACGGCACAAACGACTACTGAATATCTATCACTGGAAGCAGCTACCGAACAGTTTTTGCGAAAGAATCTTGCCGTTGAGGCGGCACGTCTTGAATTGGGAGTTGCGGAAGCCGAACGGGTTGGCGCCCGCCTGCGGCCTCGCCCTGGATTGACTATCAGCGCCGAGAATCTGCGGCTCTCCGGCGAAACACCCGCTAACAGGCTGCACGAATATGGAATCTCTGTGACGCAGCCTATTGAATTAGGAAACAGAAAGGCGCGCCGGATGGAAGTTGCTGAGCGGACAGTCTCGGTTTCCGAAGCGCGTTTGACCGGGGTGTTGAGGCGGCAACTGTTCGATCTGAAACGAACCTATTACGAGTCGGTCTTAGCTCGCATGCTTCTTGGTATTGAACAGGAGAACCGCGACAACTTCGAAGGGCTGGTTAAGTTCAACACCGTACGATTCGAAGAGGGCTATATCGCTGAGGGAGATCTGCTGAAGGTTAGGCTGGAACGGACTAAGTTTGACTTCGCCGTCGCCAACGCGGAACTGGCTTTAAGAAGAACAAAGATACGGCTGCTCGAATTGATCGGTGAAGCTGACTTTGAACGAGCCACGAAAGTGGACATAAGCAACCGCCTTCAAGTACCTGCTGTCGAACTTAATCTGTCGCAGTTGAAGGAAGCTGCATTAGCAAATCGTCCTGAAATCAAAGTAGCTGAAGCTGAATTGGCGCTGGCGCAGTCGTCGATCAAACTTGAACGCTCTCGCGCTAAAGGTGAAGTCACCCCATACGTTGGTTATAAGCGAGTAGGCGTAGACAACACTGTTCTCGCAGGCGTTACCGTTCCGCTACCGATCGGCAATCGCAACCAGTCAGGCATTGCACGGGCGGAGGCTGAAGAAAAAGTAAGTGATACAAATCTGCAGATTGTTCGGAACGGAACGCTCGCCGAAGTTGAGGCTGCGTACCGCGCCTATGAAACCGCGCGCGAACAAGTGAGAGCGTACGAAACAGGTTTATTGAAGCAGGCAGATGAATCTCGTGAGATCCAACTTGGGGCCTACCAGGAAGGCGCCGCCGAATTGATTACATTGATTGAAGCTCAAAAGACGAGAACCGAAGTTCGCGCCAACTACTATCGTGCAATCTTCGAGTACTACACGAGCATATTTCAATTGGAGTTGGCAACGGGAACCGATATCAAAATATGAGTGGCAAAGACGAGCTTAAACTACGCCGAAAGCAAATTTTGATTGTGGCCATAGCTGCAGTGTTAGCAATCGCAGTCATTGTCATTGCCGTGCTTTGGTTGCGGCCGGCCGAAGAAGTGAAAACGGAAGCACCAGCCGCCACAACCAGTTCCGGGAAGGTGGCGTTTCTGATGGAGCAGCAATGGCTGATTCGGATGAAGCTGGCGCTGGTGGAAGAGCAAACGGTCGCTCGCCAGATCACGGCGACAGGTCGCGTCGTGCCTGCTGCCAATAGTCAGGCGTTAGTGGCGCCGCCGGTGAGTGGAATTATTTCCGGTCGAAACCTACCGCGCGTAGGACAGCATGTTGCTCGAGGCCAGACGATCGCGGTCATTCAACAGGTAGCTACTTCTGCCGAACAAGCACAGGTACGGGCGGCGGCAGCATCCTTGAATCTGGAAAACGCTCGCCTTGACGCGGACAGACGAACGGCATCCGGCGAAGTCGAGGCCGCGCGGGTTCGTTTGGATCTGGCAACCAAAGAAGCGGCCCGGGCACAGCGTCTCTATGAACGAAAAGCTTTTTCCGAGCGGCAGATGCAGGCTGCTGAAGCCGATCTAAAAGCCGCGAAAGTCTCTTACGACGCCGCGGTCAAACGCCTCGAAGCGTTGACTTCGTCTCCCGCAGTATCGACGGCAGCTCGTGGTGTCGGCAGTGCAAATGCCAGCTATACCGTGCGTGCGCCTTTGAGCGGTTACGTAACCAAGGTAAATAAGTCGATTGGCGAACAGGTGAATCCAGGCGAAGCCATTGTTGAGATTAGCAATCTCGATGCCGTGTGGGTCGAAGCTCCGATCTTTGAGCGCGATCTGAATCGACTTGCTGGAAATGTGTCGGCGACGTTTACCACTCCCGCTTATCCCGATCAGGAGTTCAAAGGGACTGTATTGGATGTTGGTGCTGTAATCGACGAGCAGACACGTGCAACGAAAGTGATCTTTCAGCTGCCAAACGCAGGAAGGGCACTAAGACTCGGAATGCAGGCCAACGTTCGTCTGGACGGAGGCGAACAGGTTACCGCGATGATGATTCCCAAAGAGGCAATATTGGAACACGAAGGAAAGAAGATTGTTTACGTGCTGCTTTCAGGCGAGGAATTTGAGCGGCGCGAAGTTACAGTCGGCGATGAGATGGGAAATAAAGTTGCCGTGCTCTCTGGGCTGAACAAAGGTGAAAGGGTGGTAACCCAAGGCGCTTATCAATTGAAGCTTCAGGAACTGCAGCCGGCAGAAGCAGGCGCACACACTCACGAGACTTAGAAAGGACGATTGGTCAGTGCTTAATAGAATTATTGAATGGGCTCTGCACAATCGCCTTCTTGTGCTGATTGCTGCCAGTGCGTTGCTCATTTACGGCAGCATCGTCACTTACCGAGCTCACGTCGATGTGTTCCCTGACCTCACTGCTCCTACCGTTAGCGTTCTTACTGAGTCGCACGGTCTGGCACCTGAAGAAGTCGAGTCCCTCGTTACGCTGCCGATCGAAGCGGCAATGAACGGCACGGCCGGCGTTTTTCGTGTTCGCTCTAACTCGGCCATCGGAATATCGATTGTCTTTGTCGAGTTTGAATTCGGCACCGACATTTACCGTGCGCGCCAACTCGTGACTGAAAAGCTACAACAGGTGCGTCTGCCGGCCGGTGTGCCGCCTCCAGTGCTTGGCCCTATTTCATCGACAATGGGCGAGATCATGCTGATCTCCATGACGAGTAAGAACACCTCACCTATGGAATTGCGATCGATTGCTGACTGGATTGTTCGCCCACGACTGCTCGGCGTTTCAGGTGTGTCCCAAGTCATGATCATTGGCGGCGAGACTAAGCAGTACCAGGTGCTCGTGGATCCGGCTAAGCTCGCTGATTACAAACTCACTCTCGAAGAAGTCACCGAAGCCGTGGCCGCTTCCAATGCCAACGCATCCGGCGGTTTTCTCGAGCGGCCAAATGAGGAGTTTCTCATCCGCGGCCGCGCGCGCGTTTACTCGACGAAGGATCTGGCGAACTCGGTTGTGACTGTTCGTGAAGGTGCTCCGATACTGCTTAAGAATATTGCGACGGTAGAACAAGGTCCGGCACTAAAACGTGGCGATGGTAGTTTCAACATGCAGCCGGCGGTCGTCGCTACGATTCAGAAACAACCGAATGCCAACACATTAGAACTGACCGAACAGATCGAGCAGACACTCGCCGGCCTGAAACCCACTCTACCTGCCGATGTGACCATTGACACGAAGGCATTTCAACAAGCTGACTTCATTAAAAGGGCCGTAGGTAATGTCAATCGCTCGCTTATCGAAGGCGGACTGATGGTGACTGTCATACTGTTCCTCTTTCTGTGGAACTTTCGGACAACATTTATCAGTCTTACAGCCATTCCTTTGTCGCTTGTGACCGCGATCATCGTTATGAGTTACTTCGACATCACGATCAATACGATGACCTTGGGAGGGCTGGCAATTGCAATCGGCGCACTCGTGGATGACGCGATTATTGATGTGGAGAATGTCTTCCGTCGGTTGAAACAGAACGCACACTCGCCAACACCCGAACCAGTAACAACAGTGATCTTCAAGGCGTCGAGCGAAATCAGGAATTCGATTCTGTTCGCAACCCTAATTATTGTTTTGGTGTTTTTGCCTTTATTCAGCCTCGGTGGTTTTGAAGGCCGCATGTTCGCGCCACTGGCCTTTGCTTACATCATTTCGATCACTGCCTCTTTGTTTGTAGCGCTCGCCGTAACTCCTGTGCTCTGCTATTACCTGCTCGGTCATTCAAAGTTACTCCAGGATGAACGGGACTCACGACTGGTTGCTCGGCTGAAACGACACTATGGCAGGATTCTGAATTGGACGCTGCGGCATCCTGACAAAATCATTCTCACGTCAGCCGCGATGCTTTGTGTCGCGGTATTGCTATTTCCCTTGATGGGCCGGGAGTTTCTGCCACCATTTAACGAAGGCGCGCTGAACATTAACGCAAGCCTGCCTCCCGGCAGTTCATTGCAGGAATCAAACCGCATCGGCCGGATCATTGAAGCCACGCTGCACGAAGTTCCAGAGGTCGTTTCAACCACACGACGCACTGGGCGAGCGGAGCTCGATGAACATGCGGCTGGCGTAAACACCAGTGAGATCGAAGTAGTCACGAAAGAAAGCGATCGTCCTCATTCAGAGATGATGGAGGAGGTGCGTCAGAAACTCGCGCGGATTCCTGGCGTCACCGCCGAAGTAGGCCAACCTATTTCGCATCGTATCGACCACTTGTTATCCGGCACACGCGCACAGATAGCAATAAAATTGTTCGGCCCCGATCTGGTAACGTTGCGAAGCAAGGCTGGTGAGATCAAGGACGCCATGGCTGGAGTGCCCGGCATTGTCGATCTGCTGGTTGAGCCGCAAGTGGGTGTGCCACAGGTCCAGGTCAATATGAATCGAACAGCTGCTGCCGCAGTTGGACTGAGTGCCGAAGCATTGGCCGAGACTGTCGATACCGCCTTCAATGGACACGTAGCGTCACAGGTTTTAGAGGAGCAGCGCACTTACGACGTGCTAGTGCGGTTCGATGATTCAGCCCGTCAATCGGTCGAGACTATCAGTAGTACATTAATCGACACACCGACGGGTCTCAAAGTACCCATTGCCCAAGTAGCGGAAGTGCGTCTCGATCAGGGTCCTAACACAATCAATCGTGAGAACGTGCAGCGGCGGATTATTGTGCAGGCAAATGTGGCAGATCGCGATCTCGGCAGCGTGATTGAAGACGTGCGGACTGCAATTGGACAAAAAGTGCAACTGCCTCAAGCGTATTTTGTCAAATATGGCGGCCAATTCGAGTCGCAGGAAAAAGCTTCGCGACAAATTATTCTGCTTTCGACAGTAGCGATTGCCGGTATCTTCCTGCTGCTTTACATCGCGTTGAAGTCTGGGCGAACTGCGGTTCTCGTTATGGCCAACTTGCCGCTGGCTTTAATCGGTGGCGTGGTGATGGTCTTTCTGTCGGGAGGAACGCTTTCGATTGCGTCGCTTGTAGGCTTTATTACCTTGTTTGGCATCGCCACCCGCAATGGCATCATGCTTATTAGCCACTACTCACACTTAATGACGGAAGAAGGGGTTACTTTTCGTGATGCAATAGTGCAGGGTTCCATGGAACGGCTTAGCCCGATTCTTATGACTGCCTTGGTTACAGGTGTTGGACTGATTCCGCTGGCGTTCGGCGTGGGCCAACCAGGCAAGGAAATTCAGCAACCCATGGCAATAGTCATCCTCGGCGGCATCTTTACTTCAACTTTCCTCAACATGATCGTAATTCCCGCCCTGTATCTAAAATATGGCCGGGCCGAAGCGACTTCACGTGCACGTGACTATCCTCATGGACGCGAGTTGGCCCCCTCCGGTGATTAAGATAAGGGGGACGAATATCACTCAAACATAATGGACATCGCCTCGAAGTTGATAGTCATTTTCCGATACTGCTTGATTAGATCCTGCCGATGTTTCCGTACAAATAACGGCTTCTCTCGTTTGTGGGCTTAGTGTGGATCGGTATTCGCCTAAATCGCGTGTCCTTACCGGCGAATTCGATGACCATATTTTCCCCAAGGTATCCATTGATTTGCCTGTAGCCACCAGCGCCTGTGACCCTCTCAACATGCGGCTTGTATTTGGATCTGATCTCATCTTCATATCTTTTGTAGAAGGGCGGATACAGAACGGACCGACTGGCGCCGGTATCAAAAGCGAAGATTAGTCTGTGACCTTTGAACCGGCCCGCAATCAGAGGCGATAAACCATCCAGACACATATTCTGCTCACCGGTATTGGCAGGAGTTTTTGGGATAAAGATCCCTGACGGTTGAAGTACGCTGCCGCAACGACGCTTTTCGCCGCGCCGTGCTCGCATACGAACACGATAGTTTGTTCCCGTTTCATGAGTCCTCTCACCCGACGAGCAGCATCCACGCGAGACCGAGCGCGCCACCGCCAAGGACCACCCACAGAACGTCCGCCTTGAACTTGTAGAGCGCGACGAAGGCGGCGGCGCTCATCGCGAGCGCGAAGAAGTCTGCGCCTCCCTCAAGGCCCCGCGGCCAGATCACAGCCGCGCCGAAAACCAGAGCCAGATTCAGGACCACGCCGACAACCGCAGCGGTAATGCCCGTCAATGCACCAGTCAGGTTTTTGTTGCCGCGCAATACCTCAATGTATGGCGCGCCCAGAAAGATGAAGATAAAGCACGGCAAAAAGGTCGCGTAAGTAGTGACAAGACCGCCAACGACCGCACTGGACATGCGGCTTAGGTCCTCTGGGTTGTTCCAACTGGCCATGAAGCCGACGAACTGCAAGACCATGATCAATGGTCCGGGCGTCGTCTCGGCCAACGCGAGGCCGTCGACCGCCTGCGCCTGCGTGATCCAGCCGTAAGGTCCCGCCGCAGCTTGCGTGACATAAGCCAATACCGCGTAAGCGCCGCCGAAAGTGACGAGCGCGGCCTGCGTGAAGAACCGATACTCTTGGGCGTGCAAGCTCCCCCAACCTCGCCACGCTGTGAGCACCAACAGCGGAATGATCCAGAGCATCAGACCGACAGCCAAAACCTTCAGCGCTCGGCCACGTGACGGTAGAGTGTGCGGTGGCGGCGGTGCGTGATCATCGATTACGAGAGGCAGCAGGCCCAACTCATCATCCTTGGGTCCTGTCTTCGCGTTGGCGTCTTTAGTTCCGGACGCTGACGCGAATGCTTTCGGCCAATAGCGCACGCCCACGAAGCCGACAAAAGCTGCGGCCAGTACGATCAACGGGAACGGGACGTGGAGAAAGTAAATGGCGATGAAAGCGGACGCGGCGATCACGTAGTGAGCTCGACGCTTAAGGGCCCTGCCCCCAATCTTGAGCACTGCTTCTACGACGATGGCGACCACCACTGGCTTGAAGCCCGAGAGCACGCCGACCACCGCGGGAACGTTCCCGTAAGCGGCATAGCCATAGGAAAGTGCGAGTAGGATAAAGATCGAGGGGATAACGAAAAAGGCGCCAGCGACTATGCCGCCCAGCGTGCGGTGCATCAACCAACCGATATAGATCGCGAGCTGCTGCGCTTCTGGTCCGGGCAGGAGCATGCAGTAGTTGAGCGCGTGCAGGAATCGCTCCTCGCCGATCCAGCGACGTCGCTCAACGAGCTCACGATGCATGATTGCGATCTGACCCGCTGGACCGCCGAAGGATATGAACCCAAGCTTGACCCAGAAACGAAACGCCTCCGCAAAAGGGACGCGTCGGGCCTCGCTCTCGTGACTTTCGCCTACCCGCGGTGGCCGTACTGCCTCTCTTGTTATTGTTATCGCGCTTCCCATTTCGTGTACTCGCCTTGGTCTCGAGGCCGCTATCCTTCTGGATAAAAAACAAAGAGAGTGCAGCCCACAGAACTCTGTGGCACGTGTGAAGAGCCGGCGGGGTTATGAATGAATGTGCCGGCAGGGTAGTCACGCACTCCGTCGTTGAAGACTCCCGAAAGTACGTAAACCTCTTCGGGGCCAGGCTCGTGGACGTCCAATCCTTCCCAGACACAACCAGGATCGATCTCCAGCACTTGAGCGCTAGCTCCGTTCTCACCTTTCCACAGTCGGCGGAGCCGAATTCCGTTAAATAGTTCCTTGACCGGAGCACTTCCGATATGGGACCAACTTATATCAGCCATACCATTCGCCTTTTTTCAATCGATAGCCATCGCTTCCCCACACGTCTCGCCAGGAGTTGTAACACTTGTTACATTCGAGTTCCGTTACTATACGCTTCGGGTTTACGAGATGCAAAGACCGAGGAGAGAAGAATGCAAGAGATCCGAGTGCCGAAATACTGAGTCCAACCTTCACGCAGAAAGTTGGTTGCGCCGCAGTGTAACAGTAGTTACACTAAACCCATCGTCACGAGGAGTACATCCCCGATAACACCAAGTCCTGATTGGCTGTTGCTGATCCATCAGCTGCCGCCAAGGCCTACGAACCTCCGCGTCCGCGTGTGGCGCAAACTGCAGAAACTGGGAGCCGTCGCTATTAAGAATTCTGTCTACGTGCTGCCGGCCAACGACAAAACTCATGAAGACTTTCAGTGGTTGAAGCAGGAGATCGAGACGGCTGGAGGCGAGGCTGCAGTTTTTCGGGCTGGTTCAGTTGAAGGCGCTACCGACAAAGAGATCATTGCCATATTTCGCAAAACGCGAGATGAAGAATTTGCAGAACTCACAGCGCAACTTGACGGCCTGGCGGGCTCCATCCGAGAGCAGACTCGCGGCAAACATCTTTCGGCCGGACGATTGACGGCCCATGAAAGCGAACTTGCGCGCCTTCACGCCGAGTTAGAGCGCGTAGTAGCAAACGATTTTTTTGATTCCAAAGGCCGAGCGGCTGCCGTCACTGCGTGGGAGCGATGTCAGACATTGCTGCGCTCCGCGCAAACACCTTTTGCGAAGGCAGCATCGTCGGCCACGACACGCCAAGTATTAGAAGTTAAGGATTATCAAGGTCGCCGCTGGGTCACGCGGCGAGACATTCATATCGATCGCCTCGCGTCAGCCTGGTTAATCAAACAATTCATAGACAAGAGGCCTCGCTTCTATTTCGTGGCTGACGGCGAAACCGTAGATAACGGTGTCCCTTTTGACATGTTCGGCGCCGATTTCACGCACCACGGCGAAGACTGCACGTTTGAAACGATGGTCAAGCGATTTGGGTTGACCCATATCAAGGGTCTGCAAGAGTTGGGCGAGATCGTTCATGACATAGATCTGAAGGATGACAAGTTTCAGCGGCGGGAAGCTGCCGGACT
>DATEDU010000294.1:0-3825 GCA_035281525.1 Pyrinomonadaceae bacterium
TTTCAGTTGGACCGTCTTTGGGTGGATTATTATCGTGGTCGGGTTAGGCGTGCTGTGCCATGGTATTTGGAATCACCTTGACGGACCACCCGTCGACTACGATTCCACTCGAAGTGATGGCAGAATGCCCGTACCACCGGAAGTGAATGCCATTGTGTATATCTGGGCCGGCCTCACCATACTGGCAGGTTTGTTGCTTGGCCCATTAAGCAGCAGGGAAGTTGAGAGAGAGAAGGAACGAATATGAAAACCAACGCAATCCGAATCATATTAACCTTGGCGAGTGTCATGATCATTGCCGCTTCTTTAACTTCCGCAGTTACGTTTGCAGGTTTGCAGAAGTCGAGCGGTAAAAACCCGCTCAACGGGACATCCTGGCAACTAGTTAAATTTCAAGGACCGGATGAGAGAACGTTCGCGCCGGATGATAAATCGAAGTACACGATTACGTTTGGCGCTAACGGCAGGGTAACAGTGCGAGTCGATTGCAATCGTGGCAGCAGTACCTGGAGAGTGATCGCAAATGGTGAACTGGAGTTTGGTTCATGGTCCAGGACAAGTGCGAAGTGTGGTCCAGGATCACTTCACGACCAGATCGTCACCGAGGGTGCGGATGTGCACAAATTCGATATCAAAGATGGACACCTGTTTTTATTCGGGATGCCGCGAGGCGGTTACTACGAACTCGAGCCGCACAAATGAAGAAAACTCATCTAATATTCGGAGCATGTGTCGTGCTGGCTCTGAGTAATTTACACACCCCGCTAAGCCATTGGGGAACATACATCATTGCCACGGGCGTGTTGTTGCACATCATTAGCGGTAGCTTCATTGGTCCCTCAACGCAACCATCGGTTGCACTCGGCTCGCCCGCAAGGCAGGGATCAAACACGCCACCAACGCCACAATAAGCAAAAGAGCGGCGGTCAATCCAACTGCAACCTTATCCATCGCACCGACTCCGTACAACGTCGACTGCATCGCGCGCCCAACAAGATAAGCACCACCGAGTCCGATGAAGGCTCCAATGATCGCTACAAATGTCCCTTCTCTCATTACCAACCGTACAACCTGCGAGCGCTGTGCACCGAGGGCCATGCGCACACCAAATTCCTGCGTGCGTTGAGCGACACCAAACGCCATTACACCGTAGATACCTACTCCGGCAAGCGCTAACCCCAGAAGACCAAAGCTTGTGAACAAAACCATGCTGAACCGATCGATGGCTAAAGATTCGTTTACAATCTCGTCAACCGTTCTCACACCTGCAAGCGGCAAATCCGGATCGACTGAATTGATCGCGCTCGCAACACTCGTGATTACTCGCCTGGGATCGCCCTCGGTTCGCACTGTCATCGAAACTTGCGGCCAGGGATTCTGCCAGAACGGCACGTTGACTTCCGGAAACTGCTCGCGCGCTCCTGCAGCACGCACATTCTGAAACACGCCTACAATCTGCCACTCGCGCGGTTCACCGATTTGACCGCCCGGGAGGAGTTCTTCGATCGAAATCCTTTGCGTGAGCGGATCCATTCCGGACAAATACCGGCTGACGAAATTTTCGTTGACCATAGCGACACGCGGACTCGTTTCCGTATCGTGCTCGTCGATGCTGCGACCTTTGGTCACCTGAATTCCGAGAGCGTCCTTGTATCCCGCCGTGATCATTTGAAACGCTGCGCCGGGCCGTTCGGAAGGATTTACCTCAGGTTGGCCCACTACCTTGATCCCCATGCCGAAGAATGGCCCACGAGCGGGTACGCCGGTCATTACAGCTACCTTCGTTATCCCAGGCACAGCCTCCACTCGTTCCAGCATCTGCCGGTAATACGCTCTGATCTGCTCAGGTCCCTTCAGCCGTTCTTCGGGTACTGGCAACTGGAACGTAAGCACGTGTTCAGGACGAATGCCGAGGTCCACGCGCGTTAGGTTCCAAAAGCCCTTGAGCGCCAGACCACCGCTGGCTAACAACGTCAACGCCAGCGAGAACTCTGCTACAACTAACAGACGAAGTGCATTACGCCGCACGCCACCACCCGTGCGTCCTCCCGACTTAAGCACTTCATTGAGGTCGAGGCGTGTTGCTTGCCATGCGGGAGCGGATCCAAACAGCAGTCCGCAAATTCCCGTCACAGCGATGGTGAAAAGGAGGACCGGAACACTGATTCTGATATCAGCCTCAGACGGCAACATCGTGCCGACAGGCGGCATGACAATCGTTATTGCATTGAGGATTAAGCCCGCGAGCAGAATTCCGAAGACACCACTGATGAGGGCCAACACTAAACTCTCGGTGAGAAACTGATTGAATATTCGAAATCTCGAAGCACCGAGCGCAGTTCTCACTGCGACTTCACGCTGACGCGATGTGCCGCGCGCCATTAGAAGATTTGCAACGTTGACACACGCAATCAACAACAGGAAACCGACGGCGCCCAACAGCAACCAAAGGTTTCTGCGCGTCCCCGGCGCCAGGAAATTCAGATGCAACGGCTCTACACTGACGCCCCAATTCGCATTCGACTTCGGATACTCTTGTTGCAGTTGAGCAGCAATTCCGTTCATCTCTGACTGGGCCTGCTCGATCGAAACGCCATCTTTCAAACGGCCCATGACAAGAATGAAATGTGCCTCGTGGTTGTTGACTTGTTCCGGAGTAAACGCAAGCGGCACCCATAGTTGCATTGGCAGACGATCGTACATTCCTGGCGGAAGCACGCCGACGACCTCGAACGGTTCACCATTCATGCGGATGTCTTTGCCTATGATCGCGGGATCCGAAGCAAAGTGCCGGTTCCACATTCGGTTACTGAGGATTACGACGCGGTCTCTGCCAGGCTGACCTTCTTCCGGAAGGAAATCGCGGCCGAGCATCATCGACAATCCCTCCATTGTGAAGAATCCCGGTGTGCGCGGTGAACCATCGATCTGTTCGGGCCGTTCCCTGGTGGCTACATTGTATGAACCACCACCCCACGCATTTATGTCCTGGAACGACGTGCTCCTGCGCTTCCATTCCAGATAGTCGCCGGGTGAAACGGAGTTTCTATCTCCCTGTATTTTGGACCACAACATGACCAGTTGGTCAGGCTTTGGATAGGGCATCGGTTCGAACACCGCATACACAACGCTGAAGATAGCAGTCGTTGCTCCTATACCCAATGCAAGCGTCAAGACCGCGGTCACTGTGAAACCGAGGTTCTTAATTAATGTCCGCAGACTGAAGGTCAGGTCTTGTCTAAGAACTCCTCGCATCTTATCCTCCTCAACGGTTGTGAAGCTGCTGTCTGAGTGGTCCAGTTTCGACGTCAAACGAACTCAAAGAATGTGCCAACCCGACCGAATGAGTTAACCTATAAAAGAGTGGACGATTTGCGATTACTTGAGCCTCTTTCCGGTAGAAGCAATCAGTGAATTAGATGAAACGTCCATTGAAATGGATCGGTAGGTTTCGGTTGTGGGACTTTCAAATCCCACTATCGAACAACGCGCAAAGAGAGTGGAATGGTATTTCGTGTTCTGAAAGTAATGGCAGGTTTGGTTTTGATCATCGTGGGCGCCGGCCTTTTTGTGACTGGCATCTGGAATCAACGTTACCGGACCACCAGTGGACTACGATTCGAGTCGAAGTGATCATAACAAGATGCCGGTGCCACCAGAAATGAACGTCATTGTGTATTTCTGGGCCGGCCTCCTCATACTGGGAGGTTTGTTTAGTATCGGCGTCCTTAGTAAGTCAAAGGAGTTCAAATGAACAGGGAGTCTTTGCAAGTATGGCTCGACAAGTACGTCGATGCGTGGCGAACTTATGATCGGGCGCAAATC
>DATEDU010000295.1:0-6331 GCA_035281525.1 Pyrinomonadaceae bacterium
TCGCGAGGCTTACGAGGCCCAGCAAACCCAGGATTACGAAACTGCCATCGAGCTTTACAAGCGTTCGATAGAAACCTATCCGACTGCCGAAGCGCACACCTTTTTGGGTTGGGTCTACAGTTTCCAGGACCGCTATGACGAGGCAATTGCGGAATGTCTGGAAGCTATCCGAGTAGATGAGACGCTAGGAAATCCTTACAACGACATTGGCAGTTATCTCCTGGCCAAGGGAGATTCCTACGGTTGTGTGCGATGGTTCAAACGAGCTCTGTTTGCGCCGCGGTATGAGTCCTACGCCTTTCCTCATTTCAACCTCGGCCGAGTGTACGAAAAGCGCCGGAAGTATCTCGATGCTGCGCGACACTACAGTCTGGCACTCAAGGAGCAGCCAGGTTTTGGCGAAGCTGCAGTCGCGCTGCGCCGCATGCAAGCTTTGCTGAACTGATCGACGGAGTACTTTGGACGAGACGATTTTTCTTACCGGCTTCCCAGGGTTCATCGCTGGGCGCCTCCTACAACGTCTCGCGCGAGAGAACTCGCATTTCATTCTCTTAGTTCAGCCTCAACTCCTCGAACGCGCCTGCCAGGAACTCGAGGAACTCGCGAATGAGAGTCAGAGGCCACTGTGTGACTTTCGTATTGTCGAGGGAGATATAACTCAATCGAATCTAGGCCTTTCTCCTGACGATCTGGAGATCGCGCGTTCACGAACGACGACGATCTTTCATTTGGCCGCACTTTACGATCTTGCCGTAGCTCGTGATCCTGGCATGGCTGTCAACGTTGGCGGCACTCGAAATGTGAACGAGTTTGCGACGACGATTCCTAACCTGCGTCGCTATCACTACGTCTCGACATGTTACGTTGCCGGCAAACGCACGGGGGTAATTCGTGAGACTGAGTTGCAGCACGATACCGGCTTTCGAAATTACTACGAAGAGTCAAAGTACCTGGCTGAGGTTGAAGTTGATTCACTGAAATCGCAGTTGCCAATTACGATTCATCGTCCGTCGGTCGTTTGCGGAGATTCAGTAACAGGCGAGACCGCAAAGTATGATGGTGTGTATTACCTGATTAACTACCTGCGAAAGTGGCCGAGCGGTTTGCGGCTGCTGAATATTGGTAACGATGAAGTCACGCTGAACCTTGTTCCGGTTGATTTTGTCGTGGAAGCGATGATTACACTGGCGAAGGACGCGAGGGCAGTGGGTAAGACGGTGCAACTGGCAGATCCAAATCCTCTTACGACTCGGAATTTGTTCGACAAAATCGCGCGCGAGCTGTCTGGCAACGCGTCGAGTCTCACTGTGCCGGCGTGGTTGGTTCAGAAGTCTTTGATGTTGCCGTTTTCGCCAGGAATCACGGGGCTGCCACATCACGGTGTTCCGTATTTCTTTCTGAGACAGACGTATGACACGAGTCAGGCGGTGGAGCTGCTCGAGCCTCATGGAGTGCGTTGTCCACCATTTGCGAGTTACGTGGCAAACATCGTGGATTACGTGAATAGTTATCCCGCCTCACCTCGCTCGTCCGTAGACAACGATTGACCCACCCGCTACCGCGGGTGGTACTGACTCGTCACCACTAAGCAGTCTCCAGGAAATGCTGTTAGCTGAGGTGTCATTGGCGTCATGGCGAGGGAGTCAGTACCGCCCGCGGTAGCGGGTGGGTATGCGTGCGTCGGTTGACAGAAGCCATAATTTAGAATTAGTCTAAATATCGATTAATGGCAAAATCAGTTAGAAATGAACGAGTGGAGCCGAAGCTGACGCGGCAGCGGGAGGCGGTCTTGCGCGTCATTCGTGAGCGGGACGATCACCCCACGGCGAACGAGATCTTCCAAGCAGCACGGGCAATCATGCCGGCGATCAGTTACGCAACGGTTTACAACTCGCTGCGTTATCTGAAGGCCGAAGGGTTGGTGCGGGAGATCAACTTTGGCAACTGCGCGAGCCGCTACGATCGAGTCACTGAGCGCCACGACCACGCGATCTGTACTGCGTGCGGCAAATTAGTCGATTTCGATCTGACGGAAGCGGCAGAACTGATTGGTGCCGCCGCGCGCAAATCACACTTTAAGGCGCAGTCAGTTCATTTGACACTGATGGGCCTCTGCCCGGACTGCCGTTAGATGAGATCTCAGATTTCAGATCTCAGATCTCAGAATTTGCATTAAGGACTAATTCAAAAATCAAACTGGAGGATTCATGACAGCAGCAGCAACAGCGGTAGCAGTTGAGAAGGCGATGGTGGGCCAGCCGGCGCCGGATTTTGATATGGCCTCAACGAAGAATGTCGAGAAATTGAACGAGAACGTAAGACTGTCGGATTACAAAGGCAGATGGCTCGTCCTTTTGTTTTATCCTTTGGACTTCACGTTCGTTTGTCCCACTGAGCTGACCACGTTCAGCGATCGTTACGAAGAGTTTCAGGGAATCGGCGCCGATGTGATCGGAGTTTCTACGGACTCGGCGTATTCACACCGGGCGTGGCTGAACACGCCGCGCGACAAAGGTGGAGTGGAAGGACTGAAATACCCACTTGCCGCGGACGCTACGAAAAACGTGGCGCGCGACTACGGCGTGCTGATCGAGAACCGTGGCATCGCTCTGCGCGGGTTGTTTGTTATCGATCCTGAAGGAATCTTACGCTACAAGGTCATTCATGATTTGAACATTGGACGGTCGGCCGAGGAGACGTTGCGCGTGATTCAGGCGTTGCAGACTGGTGGCTTGTGCCAGGCTGAGTGGAAGCCCGGCCAAAAGACACTCAACGCTTAAACCTAAGTTTCGAGTTCTTCAATAAGTTTCGAGTTTCGGGTTCCGGGTTCCGAGTTTATTAAACCGCCACGTACTCGGAACTCGAAACTCGGAACGCGAAACTCGGAACTTTAAAAGTGCGTGTGTCAGCTTGAGAGTAACTGCGCGATAGACACCAGCAGGTACAGGCTGACAAAAGCTGCGCCAACCGCGAGCCCCACCAGCAACACGATAATCAACCCAACAAATAGCCAGTCGCTAATTCTGCCTTCGCGAGCCTCGCTCGCTGAAACCGTAGCTCGACGCCGCAACAGCTCGACGTTCTTCTGATTCGACTTCCACCACGCGTCGAAAAAGTCGCCCACCAGCGGCAATGATCCGAGCGCATAATCAATCCCGAGATTAAGGCCCATGCGTAGCAGCGTGATCTTCGGCACCCGATAGCGAACGGCCGACGTCAGTATGTATAACGACGCCAGCGTCGTCGCCGTGTCGCCAACGCCGGGGATGAGTCCGAGCAGTGCGTCGAGACCGATACGCCAGCCGATGACGGGTATCCGGAACACGTCATCCATTAACCAGCTCAAGCGTTCGAGGCTCTGTTCGATCTCGACTTGCCGGCTAACTGCACCGCGTTCCGGCTCAATCATGATTTCTTTTCGCGCTCGCATGATATCTATCCACAGATTACGCAGATTACACAGATTACAAAAAAATGATAAGGATCAGAGCATCGTCTCTATATAAGCGCTATCCCTCGTATGCATCCATTTCTAGTGCTCTAATCTGTGTAATCTGCGTAATCTGTGGATGCCCTTGGATTTCTTCATCGAATACGCGTCATTTGCTGCCAGAAGAATTTTCCGACCCGAGCAAACGCGTTCAGTGCATTTCGATCTCCGTCTCGGTCCTTCGTCACGCCAGGCGGCAAACCAAGCGACTTGGCCAGCTCCTGATCCGGCTTGGCGATGTCTTCGTCACCTCGCCGACTTGCCAGCCAGCGGTTAAAAGTACGAGCTACGGCCCGCCTTTGTTCGATAGGGGCCTCCGCGATGAACGCGCCACGAAGGTCTTCCAACTCCGCGATCTCGTAAAGATTTGCCTGATAATAACTTTGTAGCGCAGCAAAAAATCGCTTCTCGCCTAGCATGCGCTCCAACTCGGCAAACATCAGCGCTCCTTTAGTCGACACGATCGCGACGTATTGCAGCGAGTTGCGATACTCGCGCGCCGGGCGATTCGCGTCCATGTCATCTCCACCAAAGGTGCGGTAAACACGGTAAACGCCAACCAACTGATCGTTCAGAACTGCCTTAGCGTGCTCCTCGTTGTGAACCTGGTTGTAATACAAGAGCGCCGACCAACTCGATAACCCTTCATCGAGCACGGGCTCGCGCGCCGGATCGTTGCCAACGGCCACACCCCACCACTGTTGTGCCACCAGGTGGCTGACTGTCCATTCAAGACTTTCCTCAACCGAAGGCCGTTGCTCGCGGATTATCTCGGGCAGGTTCCGCATGGAGGGGGAATCAAAGTCGACATAAAAAGCGCTCGCGACTACGTTCAATCCGGTGAACTCAGTGCTGCCCAATCCTGCTACCAGCGGCACTTCGGCGACAGTTATCGTCTTGAACGGGGGTGGCCCAAACCGTTCTGCAAAGACTTCCAATGCTTTTGCGGCAGTAGCGAGAACGCGTTTGCCAGTTCGTTCATGTTCGGGAAGAAAAACTGATTGAAGCCGCGTCCCACCCACCACCGTTTGTTCCGCGCGTAGGTTACGACTCGCAACAATCGCGAAATCCCTCATAGCCGATCCGGAGTAAACGTTTTGCGATTCAGAAGTATGCTGGCCAGAGGTAAACACGACGACTCCGGGTGCGGTTTCGATAGCGACTTCGTAATCCGCAACTTCGTTGAAGATCATGTCGCCTACACTTGGGTCGATTCGCCGTCGCCATTCGGATCCGTCATAAACCGCGAGTGCCGGATACGAAGTAGCGAGCAACATGACTCCGCGACACCGAAAGTTAACGTCACGTGGCCGCCGGATCTCGCGTTCGTCACGCAGGGCCGCGCTTATTTGCTTAATTACGTGCGTGGTAATTCCAGTTTCTTCCGCGTCGATTTCGGGCACGGTACCTTTGAAACCGATGATGACTTCCGTAGATGCGCCCGGCAACACGGCCTCTCGCAGGTGCACTCTTAAAGTCGAACCCTGGTCTTCGAGCGAATGAGGCAACTTTGCCTCGGTCAGGCTCGAGCGAACTTCGGTAATCTCGATCTGTGGCTCGTCAGGCTCGGATGGTCCAGACGCTGAAGAATTCGCTGGCTGGATCGGCTGTTTGTCGAGCCGAAGATTGGAATAAAGATGGAAATAAAGTGAATTCGTCGAGCGGTCGCCTCGATTGATCCAACGCACGCGTTGCGAGCCGGAATAAGAGCGCGAGTCGAAGTCGAGCTTTAAATTGAGCTTGTATTTCGACCGTTCAGCTGGTGCTTTCGGCGCAGCTTGCTGAGCACTTTGAGCAAGGACCAGCAGGCACGAGATAGGCGACATTAGCAGGAGGCAGAAGGCAGGAGCAGGAATGTTAAGCGTGTATCTTAATAGTCGGTACGCGTTCGTGCGATGAAAAATATGTTTTTCAGCCTGCGAAGCAGGCGTAAGCGTAAAGCCTGGGGCGTTAGCCCCAGGAATATATGCGGTTTTCAAATGCGAGCCCGCGCACGCGGGCGACAGACGTCGCGAAGCAATAGCTGTCGCCCGTTTCACGGGCTGTGGAGCGTGAGACGCCCCGGTCCTGGGGCTCACGCCCCAGGCTTTACGCTTACGCCTGCTTCGCAGGCTAAGAAACGAGTCGATCCACGAAATCACACTATGCTCCACTAATCACATCTAAACGGCTACCACCAAAATGACAAATGGCAAATGTCCAATGACAAATGACAAATTATTACTTCTCCGGCTTGTCGTTGCTCGTGATCACGATTGACCGAATGACATCGCCACGTTCGATCACGTCTACCACATCCATTCCATCCAACACTTTCCCAAACACGGTGTAGCCACCATCGAGATGAGGTTGCGGCGAGTGCGTGACAAACCACTGCGAGCCACCCGTATCTTTGCCAGAGAGCGCCATCCCCACTGCACCTCGCTCATACGGAAGCTGATTAATCTCGCAGCGGATAGCATAACCCGGACCCCCGCTGCCATCACCGCGTGGATCGCCGCCTTGTATCACGAAGTTGGGTACGACTCGGTGAAACGCAATACCGTTAAAGTAACCACGCTTTGCCAGTTGGACAAAGTTGTCGACCGTCAGCGGGGCTTGCTCTGAATAAAAGCTGATCGTGAATGATCCTTTAGAAGTTCTCACCACTGCCAGAATCGTCTTGCCGAAGCGGGAAATAGCGCGCTGATAATCGCTCGCGGTGTTTGCAGTCTTTATCGGACCGCTGTTCGCAACGAAGTCACCGACTCCGTTTGCTTTTAATAACGATACGGCACGTTGCCGAATCAAATAGTCGGACGACTCCAGTGCGGACTTCATCGCGTCATTCGCGACCGAAGT
>DATEDU010000296.1:0-2936 GCA_035281525.1 Pyrinomonadaceae bacterium
GCACCAGCAAAGATTCGACACCGTCTCAAAGATACTGGCCCAACCGTATGCGCTCGATCGCGAATTCAAGCTCACGAAGATAAGTTACCCGCAGGGGTTCAGCACTTCCGCCGGATTGATCTCAACAGTTCTGGACATGGCGAAGTACGACATCGCGATCGATCAGAACAAGTTTCTTACGAAAGAAACTCAACAACTTGCTTTCACGCCGGCTGTCTCAACCAAAGGCGAGTCGCTTCCCTACGGGTTGGGTTGGTTCACGACGAGCTACAAAGGCACAAAGCTGCTCTGGCATTACGGCTACTGGACCGGCAACTCATCTTTTATTTTGAAAGTGCCCGAGAAGAACATTACGTTCATCATAATGGCGAACTCTGACAATCTCAGTCGTCCGACGGATCTCGGCGCGGGTAATGCACTAAGCTCTCCAGTCGGCATGGCGTTTTTGAAGACGTTCATCTTTCCCGAGAAGTTCGGAGAGAGCCTGCCTGAGATTAGTTGGAGCGCTCCGGTTACAGAATTGAAAACTCAGCTCAACGCTATCGCAGCTAAACCCTACGCCGATGTCTATCGCACAGACCTCGTTTCAAAGGTCAGGATTTATCAAAACACGGGACGCGCAGCCGAGACCACGCCGTTGATGAAACTATATGGGGAGCTCTACTCCAAACCTATGCCCGAGGATCTTGTGAAGCTGCCGGTTGTTGCACAGATCGTTCAAGTGCTGGACAACGAAGATAAGAGTCAGACGTTTAGTCTGACCGGCAGCCAGGACGTGCGTATTTTCGCCATCGGTGAAGGTACGGGCGGTGAGATGTTTGACTACGGCTGGATCGAAGACGTCGACAAAGGATCGCGTGTGTGGGAGATGCAAGCGGCCAAGACCGCACATGCGGGTGGAGCCGGTAAGAACCGGATCGTCGATGTCGTAATCACTCTGCCTGCGGGAAACTACAAGTTGCGATACAAAACAGATGATTCGCACGCGTTCGATCACTGGAACGCTATGCCGCCCGACATTAATTTTTGGGGAATTGCCATCTATAAAAAATGATGCGCCTAGGCACAGGGATGCGTGGGGCAGTCCGAGTCGTGGATGGGTGTGGCACAGCGGACCTTTGTTTGTTCCGTGGCTGTTTGTTCGATCGAGTAGGTCGTGATTAGTACCACTGAACCGACGATGATCGCGGCGGCGATGGCCATTCGTGACGTGATCGGCTCACTCGCAAACAACCAACCCAGCAACACTGCCACGACCGGATTCACGTACGCATACGTTGCTGCGCGCGCCGTCGTGACGTTGCGCAACAACCAACTATAGGCGGTGAACGCTACCAGCGAACCAAAGACCGTGAGATAGACCAGCGACACCAGCGATCGCCACGACGCGTTGGCGAGATTGAGCCGTTGAAAGTCTCCGGCCGTAAACGCAAGTAGTAACAGCAAGCTTCCGCCGGCAAGCATCTGCATTCCTGAAGCCAGCTCCGTTGAGGCTTGAAGCGGCCTTCGGTTCGCATACACCGACCCGCCCGCCCACGCCAATGACGAAAGGACAACAACACCCGCTCCGATCAGACTCATCGACCTTGCATCAACTTGACGCAGTCCATCCCCAATCAACAGCGCGACGCCCGCCAGTCCGATAAAAACGGCGAACAGCACTTTCGTGTTGGGACGGCGTTTCGTGATGGCCCAGTTGAGCATGACAACCCACAGCGGCTCGGTCGCGATCAGCAAAGCCGCCAGTCCCGAGGCGAGGTATTTCTCCGCCCACGTGACACCTCCGTTGCCGCACAGCAACAGCAAGGCGCCGATGATAAACGCCCGCGGCCACAGTGAAAGCGAGGCGCGAATACTTTCACCCTTGCCGACCGCCCAGACGAACAGAATCAATCCGGCAGTCAAAAACCGCGAGGCAGCCATCAGGAACGGCGGGAGCGTTTCAATTGCGTAGCGGATCGCGAGGTAGGTCGAACCCCAGATCAAATACACGGCGGCGAATGCAAGGACAATGAGTAGACGCGAACGAGACATTAAAAGGTCTTCAGCTTTGCAACTCGCGCTTAAATCTCTCGTGCTGCGCTTTCATTTCCTGCATGAACTGGATGAATTCGGGTGCTTGTCGGATGCGATTTAAATAAGGATCGCGCTCGAAAAGAGTATAGCTGGGAAATCCCTTAGTGGCAGTCTCTCTCAACCATTTAACCGCTTCAGCACTCTTGCCCCCCACCGCATAGAGGCAAGCCATTCTGTAAGTGGCATGATGGTAATTAAAGGCCTGGGGATTTACGTCACTCAGCATGAAAGCAATCTCCGCTTCGGTGGTGCGGAATTCTCCCTTCAAGGCAGCAAGTAAAGCTTGATCGTACTTAAAGTAGGGGTCGTCGCGATATTTGACTGAAAGCTCATCAAGTTTTTTTTGTGCCTCATCCAAACGACCTTTTCCCATCAGGTACCAAGGCGTTGTAGGGGCGTCACGGTTGAATTTCTGATAAGCGGCGAGCCATTCGTCATACTTGTTGACCAGCCGGATATGCGCATGGATCATGTATTTAATATGTTCGCTCGTCGGATCAATATCGAGCGCGCGTTGATACGCGCGATCACCTAAATCTTCGAGCCCCAGGTGATAGTAAATACTTCCGAGTTCGACGTGACCGACGTTGGGGTTGAGCTTTTGCGCAATGAGCAACTCTCGAACTGCAGCTTCAGTCTTCCATCCTTCGTATGCACTGCCGAGCAGGTAATGACGCGCGACGTGAGTCTCGGCAAGTTGCGGGTCCAGCGCGTCCGCCCGACTCATCTCTTCCTTCGCCCGCTCCGCCCACACGGGCTGCTCCTCGATGAAGTTCGCTATCCAGATATAAGCATTGGCGAGCTGCGCGTGCGCCAACGCGTAATCGGGATCGGCTTCAATCGCCTTTTTGAAAAGAGCG
>DATEDU010000297.1:0-14698 GCA_035281525.1 Pyrinomonadaceae bacterium
GAGGACCGCTATAAGTTAATCCGCGCTCGAGTCTGCATGCTTAACGGAAAGAAGTTTCTTCATCTTGTCTATGAAAACGATGGCGGCCGCGAGGCTTCTCTATTCGTTGGACGAGACAAGGAGGACATTGTTGGCGACCGAACCGTCGTGCTGGAAGGCAAGAATATCCAAATGGCTCACGTTAGTGATCTGAACGTAGTGAGCACGCAGGCAGGCAATAACCTTGTTATCGTTGCGGCACAGGAAGAGAAGATAGCTAATACGCTCCTTCTTGGTGCGGTCTCTAGACTTTCCGCCTAGGATCAAATGGCTGGGTCGAAGACTATCGTGACCTTACCAGTACAAATCAACGACAATCTGATTTTACATTTGCAGCATTAGGGCTTCGCCGTTTACCGCGATACACCCCTGTCCTTCCGAGTAATGACCACGCAAGCGTGGGTTTAGTCCTCATCTAAACGCGCGAATGTAACCGCGATTACTAAAGCCGCAGTGAATCAACCCGGATACTTCTCACCTTGGGCAACAGCCCAACAATTTATGGAATATCTGCAAGCGAATGCGACTTGAATAACTGAACAGATGCCGAACCGGGCAGGGCTGTAGATCGCCATGCCCAGAAACTGCCGGGAGAGTCACACCGATTGTCGGAATGTTGGCTCAGTACAAAACCATTAAGTGATAAAGGAGATAGTTGCATGCAAACAAACAGAGTATTTCGTCGAGTCGGAGCGGTCTTCGGGCTCATACTATTAGTTGCAGCGATGAGTCTGCCCGTCATTGCCAAAAGCAAGAAACCAGTGGTGGCCATCATCAAAGCCGAATGGTGCTCAGCCTGTCAAAAGCTTGAGCCAACAATGATGGACCTTATGAAGCAGTACGGCGATCGGTTGGAGTTCGTTGTCCTTGATGTCTCAAACGAGGATAAGCTCGCGGAGGCGAACAAGACTGCGAAGAAGTATGGTCTCTCGGATTTTCTGAAAGAGAACCAGAAGAAGACATCCACCGTCGCTGTTTTCAATGGTGACAAAGTGCTGTTCCAAACAGTGCAGAACTTTGATCGCGATGCGTACGTCAAGGCGTTCGATAAGGCGCTGGCTGAAAGCTGACGTTCGAAGCTTAGAAAGTAGAGGAGCAATAGGCTTTGCACGAAAAGTGTCCTAAGTAACTTCTTAAGTCCTCTCAGCGCAGAGATCGCTGAGAAGAATCAAACAGTTGTAAAAACCACTTTTCGTGCAAAGCGGGAGCAATACTTACGGCCCTGACGGGGCCGGGCGGCGCGTGGGAAAAGGGCTACCCAAACTTGCAGGATAGCGCCCATGCCTGTTCCGCTCCATCACAGGATTCATTTGAGGAACTTATGAGTAAAGTGAAATTAGGAATCTGGATCACAGTTGTTCTATGCGTGGGAGTAGTTTTCGTGGGCTGCTCTTCAAAAGGTATCGATCCGGATCTCAAGCCGGCAGCTACGAATGAAACGAAAGTTGGAACTGAGGTCGGAAACAGCGCGCCCGATTTTCGTCTTACAAAGATCGACGGCTCGCAGATCTCGCTGGCAGATCTTAAGGGACGTCCCGCTGTACTCATTTTTTGGACCGCCTGGTGCCCGATTTGCAAAGAGGAGGCACCGCTCTTCAACGCACTAGCTGAGAAATACGAACCGCGCGGAGTGCACGTGTTAGGCATCAACATTCAAGACAGCGTCGCTCGCACAGAAGGAGGTATTAACGATTTTGGTATTCGATATAGGGTGGCACGTGATGCCGATGCAAGCGTCGCTCGGCGTTACCGCGTTACTGGGACGCCCACGATTGTTCTTCTCGATCGTCAAGGAGTTGTGCACTACTTCGGGAATGGACTGCCGTCAGACTACGGCGAACGACTCGACGCGATGTTGGCAGCAGGAGCGTAATCCATGCCGTCCACTACTATGAGATCTCATGAATGCAGATCGCGCCACAGGAACTCGTAGCTCGCAAGAGAATCCTCGTATCGACGAGCTGGAAAGATGTCATGAGGAAGCAGGCTCACTGGACGAACAAACACTCCGGACAAAGATTAAGCATCTCTCGGCGATGGATTTATTTCGCGACCTGACGAGGGAAGAGCTTTCGGAAATCGAACGTGCCACTGTGATGTGGGAATGTAAGGCAGGTCGCATTTTTTACAAGCCGGGGGAAACCGGTGACGTGCTGTTCATCCTGAAGAAGGGCGCCGTCCAGTTATATCGTACGTCGCCCAGAGGCCGGAAACTGGTCATAGAAGAACTGAAACCTTACGCGTTGTTTGGTGAGATGACTTGCATTGGAGAAGGCATGCATCACAGGTACGCCAGAACAACCGAGGATTCGCTGGTCTGCACATTGAAGCAGGCCGACGTTGACCGGCTGATGTTGTCCAGACCGCAGGTTGCGCGCCGGCTTATCCAGGCGATTGGTGGGCGGGCTTTGCGATTAGAAGAGAGACTTGAAGAGTTTGCGTTTAAAGAGGCAAAGTCGCGCGTGGCGGCTTTTCTGTTAAGAGTAGCCGAGGGGGAAGAGCTAAAAGGCCTGAGACATCAGGACATCGCGGATACACTGGGCATTTTCCGCGAAACCGTTACGGACGCCCTTGCTGAATTGAAATTATCCGGGATCATTAGAATAGAACGAAGGCGAATTACGATTCTCAACCGCACAAGATTGGCGGATCGCGCCGGTTGAGCTTGGGCTTGCTTAAGTTAGGCCGTTCGTTTGTAGCACGGCTCGCGCCGGCAGCTTCACTCAACTGCGGTTTCTTTCAACGATTGGCTATGACTTCTCGATCCGGATCACCCTGACCAGAGCGTGAAACCTGAAACAAGAAGCCCTGCTTGTATTCCGGATGCTTCATTTCCCGCATTGCCTCAGCATAGAATTTTCGCGCTTCGTCTACACTTTTCTTTCCAGTCACGATGTCATTGGCCAGATTGATCGCCAGGAAGTTTGCCTCCTCTAGATCGCAACGTGCGGCAAGCTCCCCTTTGGTGCGTTCCGCAATGATACTGCCGTCATACGCAGCAAGTTCATCGAATTTGTCAGAAGGAACGCGGAAATCAATCGCCTGGTAGAGCATATCAGTGTGAGGTTTTGGAAATTGATGCGGGATTTCTTCGTTCACCAGTTCTGAAAATTTCCAAGGCCCGTTCCGATGCCATATGAGCCGCTCCGCGGTGGCCTCCTGCGGCAATCCGTACTTGGCGATCATTTTGCGAGCTACCTCTTGTGGTTTGCTCTTCCACGTTGCGATTATTTGGTCTACGGTTTTCTGATTGGCCCGCTGAGTAGTTTCGGTTGCACTGTTAGACGTCAACGCACCGACCGCAAAAACAGCTAACACAACTGCTAGTAAGATCATTAAACGTGTCATAGTGATTTCCTCCCTTGGTCCGTCTCAATTCAACATGATTTAGCTTTAAGACAAGGTTGAACGCACTCTCACCCGGCTTCCACAAGTTTTTTCTACTTCTAAAAGTGAATGAGGTGCGAATTATTCCGGTGAAAGGTTTTTGTGACTCAATCTCAATAGCCGTGACGCATCCTCAGCCGCGCCCTTAAGGAATGGTGTTATGACGCATCAGCTCCACAATGCGATCGGCAGTACGGGCAGCAATAGCTTCAATGGTCAACGATGGGTTTACGCCGGTCGAAGTCGGGAAAACTGAACCGTCACAAACAAAAAGGTTAGGGATGTCATGCGACCGGCAGTCGGCATTGACCACTGAGCTCATCGGATCGTTCCCCATTCGACACGTCCCCAGCAGGTGCGCCATGCGGTCTGCCGCCCAAATGTCTTCGCCGCCGGCAGCTTCAAGTATTTGCTGCATCTTTTGTTTAGCGTGCGCTATGAGTTTCTTGTCGTTTTCGTGATACGAAAAGATAACGTGAGGAATTGGTAGCCCATACTGGTCACGCTCAGAGTCGTGCAACTTCACGATATTTTTTTGCTGTGGCAGGATTTCGCCGACAATTCCGATGCCTGAGTAGTAGTTGTAATCGAACATCGTCCGTCTCAGCTCAGCTCCCCACAACCCACGCGCGGCGCTGATGCGCGAGGCGAAATCAACTGGATGTGGTCCCACGACTTCGATGGTGTAACCGCAGATGAAATCCGCATCTGGCATTGTGCGGTTGAAGTGTTCGGTCAATGCGCCGCCTGGTGGAGGCGCTTTGTATTGATTTATGCGTTCGGAAAATTTGGCAAAGACCTGATGGCCAGAATGGACCATGAAACACTTTCCAACCATTCCGGACGAATTAGCGAGACCATTCGGAAAGAGTGAACTAGCGGAGTTCAACAGCAGGCGTGGAGTTTCGACTGCGTATCCAGCGACCACGACGTTCTTCGCGCGCTGCCTGAATAACTCTTTGCCGCCGTCTTGGAAATGAAGAACGCCCGTTACTAAACCGCGCTCATCGTGCTCGATCTGAGCAGCCATCGAGTTTGGGCGGACCTCGGCTCCCGCCCTAATGGCACGCGGAATGTAAGTGACAAGAATCGAACTCTTCGCATTCGTCGTGCAGCCATAATTGCAAAACCCGCGATAGACACATGGCGCCCGATCTCTGTGGGGCGCACTCAAAGTCGCAACTGGAGCGGGTGCTACGGGAATAGCGAGCTTGGTACAGCCGCGTACCAGCACTTGTGCTGAAGCATTCAGTTCATGTTCGCGCTGCGGGTATCTTTTCCGCCGTTTTCCCCATGGATAATTTGTTGGGCCGGCGATCTGAAGAGCCTCTTCGACCTCTTCGTAATAAGGTTCCAGTTCGTTGAAGGTCAGAGGCCAATCCAGCAGCTCTGAACCTGGGATTTTGCCCTCGAGCGCGCTTCGCTGGAAGTCTTCAGGATGGGCGCGCATCGCCACCATCGAATAGTGAACTGTACTACCTCCAACGCCGCGTCCAGAGTTGTTTGCTCCGAGTTCAACCGGGTCTTCGCCACCTGTGATGCGCTCGTCGGTCCAGATAAGCTTGCGCGAGGCCGTCTCGTCTGAGACAAAATCCTTCGTCGGGTCCCAATGTGGGCCGGCGTCCAGGATCACGACTGATAATCCAGCTTCGGCGAGTTTCGCACCGAGCACCCCACCGCCCGCGCCAGCACCGACGATGCAGAAATCCACCTCCTCTCGGGAAAGATCACACATGGGCACCAACTCGCCGTGGATTCCGGGCGCGAAAAGGTGGGACTTATTATTCTTGTCGTCAATCATGGTCTTCTTGTGCTTCCCATGGATCGACGCCACCTTCCCATTTACGGACGTGACCGCGTGGAGACGACGGACCGCTGTATCCGATCTCATTCCAGACGATCGGATGTGCGTAGTAAACCTGCACGATCGTAATCACCAGTATGCTTCTAAAGAATCGTTGGGCAGGAACTATCTTCCAGGCATCGCCGGGAGACGCACCTCGTTCAATATGCCTCAGTACTACATCCTGGGATTGCCCATCGAGATCACAGAAAGCCTTACCCGCAAAGAGTGCACGCGACGTCTCATTAAATCCTGCCAGTGCCCAGCGCCATGCTTGGCGTTGTGGCGGTAACTCCTCGTAACGGTAGCCATTGCGCCTGTCTTCATATAGCTTCTCATCAATCCACGGCACAATCGGCACCTTCTCGGTTTCAGAGCGATCGGTTTGCGGGAGAATTCGATCGACGATGGCAGTCAGCGTGCGCACTTCCTGTTCGGTAAAAAAGCGGACGTCAGGCACATTCTCCAGGCGCTGACGGATCACCTCACGCGTCTGATCATCCCAATCAGGCGACGACCACTTATCTAAAACATCGTACGCCGAATAATGTGAATGGAATTCCTGTCTCTCCATGACCTAATCTTGTCAACACTCAGTTACCGGTTCCTAGCCATCCGCCCGTAAATCCCGCGCGCCAGGGCGCAAGCGTTCCATCATCAGGACCGTAAGGAATACTGCGCGCCACATAATCGTAAAACCGTCGCGTGCGACCATTGATTCGTCTTACTGCCGGACCCGGACCATCGCTAGCCGTGATCCCCAGGAGTAACGACCGTAACCGATCAGTTTTCTTGGATTCCGCTGCGCATAGCTTTGCTGGCCAAAAATCGCGCGCCTGCTGTTCTCGAAATAGTCAATCGCCTTCGCGCGCATGTATTCTTCGTGGATGCCGCGAAAACGATCCACATGTGTGATAGATGCAACCAGACCGCCAATGAGACCGGCAGCCAATCCCTTCAGGACATACTTATCGTCGTTGGCTTGTGCTTTACTTCCCATCACTGTATTTCCTCCCCTATTGATCTGTTCACAATAAATAAACCGTCACGAGACCAACTCCAGCGAATGCCGCAAAGAGTGCAGGCGCCCACGCCGGTGGTCCCTCCAGCCAGTTGAACTTTAATAGATATAGACCGGCCATCTGCCGGCCGAAGCCGCGCAGGTGCATTCCCAGGCCGATGAAGCCAATCAAGAACGTCAGCCACAACAGAATCTTCAGCGCGACAAGCATCACGTTGTTAGGAGCGAGCGCGATCCAGATGGTGGCGATGACGGTAAGAACTGGCGCAGACAAGGGTGCATACATCGCCGGGTTATTGAATGCACCGCGATAGTGGAGGATCGTGGCCTGCAGGATGGCTCCTGTGAGCGCTATAGCGACCAGAATGAGCAGTAGGCGACGCACACTTAATCCGCCGATACTCGCATCGCCGGCTAGGCCGCGCGCTGAAATAATGGCTAGCAGGCCAGTTAACGCGAGTGCGAGGGGGGCGAGTTGAGGCGCCCCATACATCAGATAATGCAGTAGCCACTTATAGCCGCCGGGCTTCTTAGCGATGCCGAAGTAATGATGAAAAGCTAAACCGATCAGGCCCGAAGCTACCGCAAACCAACCCGCGGTGCGCATCGCTCTGTTGATCCATGCACTAGTCGGCAGTATTGCCGCAGTTCCAGCCGCAACAATCAACAGGCCGCCACTAATGAACGGGACGTACTGAGTTCGGTAAGTAAAGCCGGATCTGTAGTGTCCTGCTAATGCATCTGCGAGTAGCAACAGCGTAAGGACCGCTGTCAAGAGTGCGATCCATTGGAACGGGAGCAGACCAATGAACGAAGTACCTGTCACCCGATCTCTCCCTGTTTATCACGAATGACTGACTCCGGTCTCAATGTCGATTGGACCATCTGTGGTGACGCAGATTTCGCTCCACGATCGGGTAATTCGCGATATGTCTGCTCAACCTCGACGCCATAACGGTAGACGAGCTCGCCGCCGAGGTAACCCTGTACAGTCATCACCACTGACACAATGGCAAGCGATAGAAGATATAACCAAGATAGGCGCTGTTGACCCTGCCACAACCAGACACGCCAGAAAGTCACTGCCACGAGCAGCCCGTAGAACATTAGGCCCAGCGCCATATGCGCGCGCAGGAATGATCTCGCTTCGCCTTCTTCAACAGGCGCTCGTGTGCTTGAGGTCAGACCTGTTGATATGGTCATGAGAGTCAGCATGGCTGAGCCGACAAGTGTCCACCCGCCAGCGGCATTGAGCGAAGTCTTTTCAAGAAAAAAGCCGAGAGCATCGAAAACCAGCGAAGCAGCAGTGAGCGCGATTGTGAAGTGAACGAAGATCGGGTGCATTGGCGCGCCGAACTTGATCAGGCTCATCGCCTCTCGCAGGCTTGTCACCGTTCCGCCGCGTTCTGTTGGTCTCTTCGTCATGCGGCGTTCTCCTTCTCAGCGATGAATGGAAGTACGTGTCCGCCGTGGTGCAGAACGGCGATCTTCGCAGTGCGGCCTTGGCGCTTAAAAGCCAGTTCAAGTGCTTCCTCCGCAGTTGCTGCATAACGAAGACCAAGTCTTTCTGTATGCTGCGGAGACACGCCAGGTGAGACCAGAATGCAGTCGCAGCGATCCACGATCTGGGCCAGGTCCGCGAGCACCGATACGCCAACGATATCGTCAACCTCACCTGCCCCAACCATCCGCACAATTTCAGAAAACGGGCGATATCCGATCTGGAGTAGATTCGAATGATTGTCGGCAACGCCTTCCGGATTCGGGGAGACTACGATGAGCGTGCCGCCATGACGCACCGCCATGGTGCCGGAATAGAACGCTTTCGCTGATTGCCACAGATCACGGTCAGCCGGATATGAGTCGATCAACACGATATCGGCGCGATGCGGTAGGAACACTGCATTTAGTTCTTGCGAAAGTTTGCAGCCCGCGCGATGGGCCTGGACCGGATCCCCGACGAAACAACCGGCTATTTTGCCGTCGCGGTCCGAAACCGTATTCACGATATAACGCAAGCCGGCGATTCGCGCTGCTTCCTCGATGCGTAAGCGCATAGAGTTTTCCGCCACTCCCATCACTGTTTCCGACTTGCGCTGCGCAGCTTCCCATTGGTTGCGCTCCTGCATCTCTCTTCCGGAGATGCCCGGAAAAACGATCTTTGCCCCGCCGGAAAAGCCTTTGATCCGGTGTGGCACAATTGATCCCAGACCGATTACGAAATCCGACTTTCGAAGCAATCTGTTTGCGGTGATGCGCGTGCCGTCGCTAGTGCGGCCGAAGTCGTGAAGATTTGAGTCCTCCAGCCAGTAATGCTGATACACGCTGAAGCGGCCGTAGAACTCGCCCAGCTTCTGCATAATTTCCTTTTCGCTCATCTCGCGGTGTGTGCCCTGGGCCGTTAACAGGACAATTTGCTGGTCCATAACTCCGATGGTCCATAACTCTCGTAAGACGTGATGAAGCAGCCGCGAAATTGGCGTGCTTCGCGTTCCATCATCAATCAGAACGAGGACACGATCGGTGGACTTGACTACGTCCTGCAGGCGTGGGGTTCCATGCGGTTTAGCAAAACCATGCGCCAAGACCTCTTCTTCTGGTATGTCAGCGGACGTGCGGGGCGCGTAAACTCCCATCAGATTCGCGTCCGGCACTTCCACCGAGTCGATCTCCTGGTATCCGGGATATGGAAAACTAATCTTCATCAATCAATAGTGAGCTCACAAACTGATTAAAGCGAGACCAGTCTCCCTATCCAACTTGCGCTGCAGGTGCTGAGGTGATTCGACCAGAATCACTTCCAACGTAGGCCAGACACGTGCCTCAAGCAGATGGCCGCCATGTGCTGTGCCATCGGCTTTACCGACTACGACATGCGCGTGCACCTTCGGCTTCTCGCCTTCCAGAGCGATGTCCCCGACGAGCGAAAGCACTTCGAGTTGTTCATCTATTGTGATTCTCTTGTAATCCTTCCGCTCTCGCTCGAAGAAGCCCAGGGTGACGCTCTCAAATGCCCCGATCGCAGTGAAGTGGCTGGCCGATAGGTTTTTATCTTTCGCGAACGCAACCAGGCCGCTTGCAACCTCGTCCCCTTTGTCGAAGATGATCGCAAAGGTCTTCTCGCCATCATCGTGAATCAATTTTGACCGCATGTTGAACTCTCCTATAGAAGCTCATTCAACTTGTCGCGGAAGAGCGTCAGCGCGATCTTCCCTCCCTGAGGTTGTCCCTTCAGGAGAGCCTCAGCGAAATGTGTGGCCTGTTCTAAACTCACTTTTGGCGGCATCGGTGGCTCGAATGGATCAACGACGACCTCGACAATCGCCGGCTTCCCGGCTGCCATTGCGCGCTCGAGCGATGGCCGTATCTCGTCAGGCGTCTCAACTGTGAAACCGATACCGCCACAAGCTTCGGCGTAACGTGCGAAGTTGGGGTTGTGCAGTTCGCAGCCGTACTCCGGGTTGCCTAAGAAGACTATCTGCTCCCATTTGATTTGACCCAGCGTGTTGTTCTTGATAATCACCACGACGATCGGCAAGTTGTATTTCACGGCCGTGAGAAACTCTCCCATCAGCATCGTAAAGCCACCGTCTCCAACGAAGGCGATGCTCTGACGCTCCGGGAACGCAACCTTTGCAGCAATTGCATAGGGTAATCCAGGAGCCATCGTCGCCAACGTTCCCGAGCAACTGAACTTCTGATTCTTTCTGATCTTGAACTGCCGCGCGATCCAGGTAGTTATCGTGCCCGAATCGGTCGAAATTATTGCGTCATCCTGGGCCAACTCTGAAAGCTCCCACGCGACGCGTTGCGGCTTGATCGGCACATCATCACGCATCGCCCGGACACGCATCAGTTCCCACCAGTCTTTCATTCCCTCCTGTGCTTGTTGGAGAAAGCTTCGATCTTCTTTGCGTGTGATCAATCTTGCGAGCGCGGCAACCGTCGGTTTCGCGTCACCGATGAGCCCAGCCTCGACGGGGAAGCGCAGGCCGATACGATCCGCTTTGTCGTCAATCTGAACGCCTTTAGCTTGATCGTGCTTCGGCAGATATTCCATGTAAGGAAATGACGATCCGATTATCAGGAGCGCGTCGGCGTGCTCCATTGCCTCCTGTGAAGGTGTGGTGCCGAGCAGGCCCAGACCACCCGTCGTCAGCGGATGGTCATCAGGAATGACGGCCTTGCCGAGCAAGGCCTTTACGACAGGCGCACCGAGTTTATCGGCGATTTCGATCACCTCATCGCGCGCGCCAAGAGCTCCTTGTCCGACGAGGACGACCGGCTTCTCGGCTGCATTCAGGATGCCGGCGGCAGTTCTCAATTCGTTCTCTGGTGGAATGATGAGTGGCGGCGACCAACGGCTCGACGTATGGCCCTCCACTTTGTGCATAGTCCCTTTCCCGGTAAGTTCTTTTTCTTGATAGTCCACAGGAAAAGTAATATGGGCCACTCCACGATTGTTCAGTGCGTGACGACATGCGGCATCCGCAAGCATCTCGACCTGATCGGGATTGATGACTTCCTGGTTGTAAACGCTCACATCTTCAAAGAGTTGGACCATGTTGACTTCCTGCTGAAACTTGCTGCCTTTCAGATCCGAATAGATTTGTCCGGTGATGGCCAGGACTGGTGCTTGATCGAGCTTCGCGTCGTAAAGGCCGTTCAGGAGGTGGATACCACCAGGACCAGAGGTGGCGAGGCAGCAAGCCAGACGGCCCGTGTACTTCGCGTAAGCGCAAGCCATGAAAGCTGCTGCCTCTTCGTGGCGCACCTGAATAAAGCGCACCCGATCCTGTCTCTTCCTGAGTGCCTCCATGATCCCGTTTATGCCATCCCCTGGTAGCCCGAAAACCGTGTCGACACCCCACGCGATAATGCTCTCTACCAAAACGTCCGCCGCGTTATTCGACATAAGCTTCTCCTTTTCTTATTCCGCCGCAGCGGCCGGGCTCGCGCGGACATGGCTGCGATTTGTTCGGGCCAATACTTCAGCGGAAAGCTGTCTAAATCGAATTGACCGGGGATGCGACTCTCGAGGGAAGTAACGGGGGAATGGATAGTACCATGTTAAGTGGCAATCATGACGTTGCCTGCCAGGATTTCGAAGCCTTAATCTTAGACGTTTCTACCGACTTCAAGTGTACGGCGGCTTACATTCTGTTGGTCAGCCGCGGAAGATTTCCGTATTGGGCTTGAATGCAAACCACGCAAAGGCAAAGTAGTCGCCATGCAAAATGCGTCGCAGTTGCTTTCCTTTTAGCTCTCCGCTAACAGCCAGGCCCAGGATGCTCCAATGGCTTCCCGTCTCGACATCGATGAAACCGCCATTGTCGTAACGAAACTGGAGTTGGCGACCGTCGACACGAGGATCGAAAACGCCGGTTGAACCCGCTTCTTTCGATTTGGCAATCGAGCTTGCGTCAAGCGCCGAAGCTGCTCCGTCGGCGTGAAAGATAACAACCGCTTGTTGGCCGATGCGATCATGTATGACGCGCTGCTTACGTGTGAACGCATGTGGATACGCCCTGGATTTTCCCTCAATTTCCACGGCTATGACCTTCTCCATCGGCGGTAAACGATCGTCGCTCCTCCCCCGATACAGAAACGGAGTGGCGTTGATGTCGTCGTATCCAACATATGGGTTCTTGCCGTAGTCACGCCGGTGTCCAGTCTCACGAGACAGAACACGTCCTTCCGGGTGTCCTTCGGCGAACTGCGCAAAGCCGACGATCTGTGCAGGCAACTGACGAAGCTTCTTCCCCGTCAGGTCACCGACGATGGCCTCGCCAATGAACTGTTGCCACAACGATTCCGTTTCGCGGTCGTACATGAGCATGTCCGAATGCCGAAGCAAACCCGACACACCGAAGCGAAGTGTCTGCGCATCGAGACGACGGTCAAATGCCAGCGCGCTGTAACAGAGGGGACAGAAGGTGACGGCTACGGGAATGGCGTCGATCTCGTCGTTGACGATTTCGTGCCAGATGAGGATTTGCAGAGGGTAGGCGCGCGCTTCGCCTTCGACTTCGAGTGCTATCACCGGCTCCTGATCGCGCAGCCACGAGCGCGCATCACTGACGCGGACGAACTTCGGCGAGTCAATTGCCGGAATGCCATCTTTAGGTGGTCCACCGGACACAATTTCGTTCAGATCAATGGAACGCTTGAGTGTGTTCGTACGCCATCCCCGAAAACGTGCATCGCCACTGCTTTGTTGTTGCGCTTCAAGATTAGTTGAACACGAAGGAGCAGATGCGGCCGCAAACACCAGAAACGCAATACCTAAAAACCCAAACTTTATATATCGGATCACGTGTTAAATGACTGTGTTCGAAACAATACCCTCTGTTTTCATAAAGTCGGAGAGTCAGCCTTTTATTCCAGCACAGTTGTTCTTTTTGGCAATGAGTACTTGCGGTGTTCGTTTACGCTCAAGAAATTGGGCCACGCACCCAAGAGAAGCAGGTGAGACGCGTAGATACTCTCCCGATCACGGACCAGAAGGAAAGCTCTTGAGGCTGCCAAGGCCTGCTCGCTTGGTTGAGTTTGCGTCAGGTTTGTTGAGATTAAGTCGCAAAAGCATTTCCCGGAAATAACTTGCTGTCCCATTCGCTTTTCCACTAAAGAGGTAATAGTCGAACGAGGAGAAATGCGTTCAAAAGTTGGGCCGGTGTTGTTGGCGGGCTTCTTGCGGGAATCGTTTTTGGGATGATGATGCAAATGATGACCGCACCAACAGGGCCAGCGCGCCCCAGATTTTGATTTGCCGACAGTCAAACGGTGGTCGTTTCCGCCCGAGTGATTAATCGCGGATAACAAGCGGTGCTGATTCAATTCGGATCGATTACCTGACCGATGACCGCATTTCGTCTATGGCGTGACTACGGATCTCATACTACGCGGACTGAGAAATACTGTGTTGCGTTGAGATGGAAGTAAACATGGAGGTTGTTTGTTATGAGCAGCAGTGAAGGTCGCCGAAGTAATCGCGTTACTTTTCTCGCGAAAGGAAGGACGGATCTTTCTTTTCCGATTGATAGAACGGTCTTACTCGTCATTGACCCTGTCAACGATTTTCTTTCTGAAGGCGGAGCGGGTTGGGAGTTGGTCAAGAGCACTGTCGAGAAGAATGACGTGATAACAAATTTGCAGCGGGCCGTAGAGACCGCGCGTTCTCGCGGTATCCCTGTTCTCTTTGGTCCAATGGCGTATACAAAGGAAGATTACGAGGACGAGCAACTCCAGCGACGAAGTGGAATCAACAGGTTGATGTTTGAGCAAAAGATGTTTCTTGCCGACACCTGGGGAGCGGATTTTCATCCTGCCTTGCAGCCGCGCGCTGAAGAGATTGTATTAATGCCACATAAGAGCGTCGACGTTTTTGAAACGGATCTTCCCGCTCAACTGAAGCGTCTCGGCGCCACCCACCTGATTATTGCCGGGATGACTGCCAATCTTTGTTGTGAATCGACTGGCCGTCACGCAATGGAAGCGGGTTACGACGTAACGTTTCTTTCTGATGCTATCGGCGCGGCCGGACTACTGGCCTACGAAGCTTCCATTCGAGTTAACTACCCTCTGATCGCGAACGCGGTAATTACCGTCGACGAGTTTGCCGCGGCTCTTGACCAGGCTGGCGAAAGCGAGCTCGTACGGGAGGGTGATAGCGTCTACGGCTCAGACGATGAAGAGATCGGCACAATCGATCAAGTAGTCATGGATTCAGAAACAGGTCCCGGCTACCTGAAGGTGCCGAGAGGTCTAATTTTTCAGGAAGATACATACATACCTCTCGATGCGGTGGTGAGACGAGCCGGCCAGCGTGTTTTCATCAACATTCCAAAAATGCTGGTCAGCCAATTACCATGGAATGATCCTCCTTCAACCGCCGAGCAACTTATCAAACTTGGAGCATCAGACGATGAAGTCGATAAACTGTTTCGCTCGAGATCGCCTTCCAGCGTGAAGCAGTCTGCACGAGCTTCAGGGTAAGTACCCGCAGATGACGAACGGGCGCCGCCGTTGCGGGCCTGAGAGCTCGAAAGTTGAACAACGGCAGGGCGAGCAATCTTCTGGCACTTACAACGGGGTAATTTCATGAATTTTTAAAGAGCATTCTGCGCTGGGCGTTGTTGGCGGAGCTGTTATGACCGTCACAATGGGATGGCTCGTATGGCCGGCATGACGACAATGAATATGGAGCAGCGAGCGAAGTCTCGTAGAGACAGCCGGCTCGAAACATTTAACTTTAGCGAAGACAGGAGCAACAATGTCAGCCTTGATAGAGTTTCTTGACGGTGAGCCGCAGCAACTGCGGCGCGAGTTGCAGGAAGGGAAGACCGAGCAGCTAAAACTTCGGCGCGGCATTATTGGTCTTTCATTAATCGGGATGGGAGCAATGGCCG